>CALHST010000056.1 GCA_938038825.1 uncultured Paracoccaceae bacterium
TTCCTTTGCAAACCAGAATGTTACGTGCACCGGGGCTGTGGACCCCAAAGCACCGTTGGTGTCAACGCTTGCACAGTAAACAAATCGTAAGCGACTCGACGCGCCATGAAAAGGGACTGTAAACCCGCAGCTTAGAACAGCTCGATTTCCGAGGTTCTGCGGAAAGCCGCTAGTGGCGCCACTTGATGGAGCATCCCATGCTGGGTGTTTGCTGGGCAGGTCCATGACCTGTTTCAGCGATCTGGCGGGCTGCATTTACCAATTCTGGTACTCGGTTGTCAGCATTGCCCATTCCCGCGCTGTCCAAACGACCCCGGTATTGCAAAGCACAGTCTTTGTTCAGACCAAAGAAATCGGGTGTGCACACGGCCCCATACGCTTTGCCAACGGATTGATCATGATCCACTAGATACATAAACGGAGAATAAAACGCCTTTGCAAACCGTTTCATATTCTGAGGGTTGTCGTCGGGCACATAGTGATAGTCATTGGACATCACCGCCACAAAGTTGATGCCTTCGTCTATCAGGGTGCGGGCATCTTGTGCAAGGCGGTCTGCGATACCTTTTACGTAAGGACAGTGATTGCAGATGAACGCAATCATCAGGCCTTTGTCGCCAAGGTTTTCGGACATTCTGAAAGAGGTGCCATCAGGGTCTTCCAGCGTGAAATCGGGTGCTTTCCAGCCGAAATCGCAGACAGGCGTATCAAGGAGCATAGGTGTGTCTTCCCGTTTTCTGGCGGTTTGGGGGTCGCAGGATGGGGCGACCTTGTTGCGCAGGAAGGGTAGCGTTTTAATCCACTCCGTAAACACGAAAATGCAAGAGGTGCCGTAATCGACGTTTGGCAGGTTTTAGGACTCTTCTAAAATCAGATCCGCGCAGCGCGCACCCAACATCATGGCGGGCGCGTTCGTGTTGCCAGCATTGATATCGGGCACCGCCGACATGTCACAAACCCGCAGCCCATCAATGCCCCGTACCCGCATACGGGTATCCAAAACGGCCATCGGATCACTGTCCGCCCCCATTTTGCAGGTCCCGGCAGGGTGATAGTTGGTCTTCACAAAGCGTTTGCAATGGGCGCGCAAGCTGTCGTCATCATCCCGTTCAGGGATCACAATCTGGCGGATATGGTCCGACAATGGCTTTGTTTCAAACGCGCGACGAAAGAAGCGTTGCCCGCGGATCATTTCGGCCATGTCGTCCGCGTCTTTCAACAGGTTTGGGGACACACTTGGCATGTCGCGCGGATCGGCAGAACGCAAGCGGACCTCTCCGCGTGATTTCGGTTTCACCACAACTGTGGTGACGGTCAGCCCGTAATCGTCCTCGACCTCTTCCAATGCGTCCCGGTCAAGATAAACGATGGGTACGCAGAAAGCCTGTATGGTTGGATCGCCATCTGGATCGCTTGGGTTGACAAAGGCCCCCGCCTCGACCCCGGCAGAGGTCACGGGGCCGGTGCCGAACAGCTTGAACTGAAGACCATTGCGCAGCATCCGCCAGCCGTCGCCCTGTTTGAAATAGCCATATGGACCATTGGCAAAGGCGGTCACGGGAACTTCTGGGTGGTCAATCAAGTTCTGTCCTACACCGGGAAGTGCAAGCCTGGTTTCAATCCCATGTTCCGCAAGATGATCTTCGGGGCCAATTCCCGATTGCATGAGGATCTTAGGGGTCACCAAAGCGCCCGCGGCCACGATCACCTCACCCTCGACCATCACTGTATGCGAGCCTGCTTTGTCACGAAAGGTGACGCCCTTTGCGCGGCCATTCTGAAGGATGACATGCGCCACCTCGGCGTGCAGTTTCACAGTCAGGTTCGGGTTTGTCGCAAGCGGTTGCAGAAAAGCATAAGCCGCAGAACTGCGCCGCCCTTGTCGGTTGGTAAACTGGTAAAACCCAACGCCGCGTTGCTTTGGACCATTAAAGTCAGGGTTAAAGGGTTCGCCCAGTTGTTGGACCGCTTGCACAAACCACCGCGACATGTCGTTGATATGACCCGGATCCGAAACCAGAACAGGCCCTTCGGACCCATGCAAGTCATTGGCAAAGCGGTTGTTGCCTTCCATGCCCCGGAAATACGGCAAAACGTCTTGCCACCCCCAGCCGGCACCATCATTGGCACCATGCAGAATCGTGTCCCAGGCGTCATAATCTGATGGGCGACCGCGCATATAAACCTGCGCATTCACGGACGATCCCCCACCCAAGACATTGCCCTGGGGAATGTCATGCACCCGCCCGTCAAGATGCGTTTGCGGCTCGGTTTTGTGGTAGCGCATGAATTTAGAGCCGTTGATCATCTTGAAGATGCCCGGCGGCATATCAAGCAAGGGGTGTCGATGCGAATGGCCCGCCTCTAACAGCAAAACACGGGCGCCCCCATTCACCAGACCTGCTGCACAGGCAGCCCCTGCTGACCCGCCGCCAATGACGACATGGTCAAAGCCTTGGGTCATTTGTTGGAATTCCGCAAATCGCCCTTTGGCGGGGTGATAGAGTCGCGTTCCACGAGTTCGCATTCCAGCTTGGTCAACGGATGACGGCTGTTGCCAACGGGTCCGTGGAACAGCTGATCAATGACCCAGCGGCCCATGGACCGATCCGCAAGGTTCATGGATGTGAGCGGAGGGGATAGGTGGCGTGCGATTTCATCATCGTCATAACCGATGACCGAGATGTCCTCGGGGATGGAAAGGCCCATTTCTTTCAGGGCTTCGTAACAGCCGACAGCCATCCGATCATTTGCGCAGAAAATGGCGGTTGGCGGATTGGCCAGAGACATGAGTTCGCGCGTGCCGTCAAAGCCCGAACTTGGCAGCCAGTTTCCTTCAACCACCAACTCTTCGCTGAATGGCAGATCGGCGGAGGCCAACGCATTGCGATAGCCTGTATAGCGACCGCTGGCGCATTCCATAAACAGCTCTCCCGTGATCAAACCGATCCGCGTATGGCCCGCATTGATCAACGCATTGGTGGCAGTATGCCCCCCCGCGATTTCACCGGGAATAACAGCGGGGCGCGACAAATCTTGGGTGTAGCAATTTAGAAGAAACACAGGGATATCCGTGTCCTGCAGGATTTGGGGCAACGTGACCTGACGGGTGAACACGCAGGCATAGATGATGGCGGAAACCTTTTGGTCGATGAAATACTGCAAGGTCTTCGGCTCAAGCACCGGATCGTTTCGCGTTTCCGCCAATAGAACGATGTTACCGGTGGCTTTCACAGCTTCAAGGACACCATCATAGGCATGCACGCCTTCGGGGCTGGTGGCCAATGTATCAATGACAAAGGCAATCGGGCCGTCGATATAACCGGAATTCGTGTTGGCGGATTTTGACGGTTGCGCGGGTGCTTTGTATCCCAAGTCGCGGGCGGCATCCAAAACGCGCATGCGCGTCTGTTCCGAGATCTTGGCCGTGTCGTTGTTGTTCAACACAAACGAAACTGTCGGTTGTGAACACCCCGCCACGCGGGCGATGTCGCGCATTGTCACCCGGTTGGGGCGCTTTGTTTTTGCAGCAGCCTCAAGCGCTTTTGTGTCGTCTTTCATGCCGACTCCCTAATTCGGTAGACTCTGGTAAACGATTTTTTGTGGTTAGGCAATTACTGAATATTACTAATATTATTAATTGACATTAGTAATTGATTAGTTATGCAATTAGGCAACCCGCAGCCTTGTTGCTGCATTTGTTTGAGAGATCGACATGCTCGCTGCCCCCCAACCCAAAGATGCGCCGATACGTGGGGCGATGTACGTTGATGGTTCATGGCAGTCCCACGGCAACGCCTCTTGGATTGCCGTTGAAAATCCAGCGACAGAAGCTGTGATTGGTCACATCATCGAGGGGTCTGTCGATGATGCGGATGCAGCCGTCAGTGCAGCAAAAGCCGCGTTTCCAGAATGGGCCGCGCGGTCGGCGATTGAGCGGGCTGGATATGTTAACGCGCTGGCTGACGCCATCGACGCAGATGCAGAACGCCTTGCGACCCTGATAACGGTCGAGCAGGGCAAACCCATCGCGCAAGCGCGCGGCGAAATTGGGGCCACGGCCACTTTCTTACGCTATAGCGCAGAGCAGGCGCGCCGCATTCAGGGCGATATCGTTACGTCGGATAATCCGTCCGAGGAAATCCACATTCGCCG
>CALHST010000057.1 GCA_938038825.1 uncultured Paracoccaceae bacterium
TTTGCGGGGGCAAAGATCGGGGGCCAGCTAGCTGCGGATTATTGTACCCTGAACGCGACAAAAGGGGATGCGTTCAGCATTCACAGCGCCCGGGTCGATGGCGGATTGTATCTGACCAAAGCGCGGATCACTGGAAAAACCCGCCTGCACGAAGCCACAATTGGCGTCAGTTTTCGTGCCCGTGGGGCCACCTTCACTGCAACAAAGCTTGATGCCCTTGTCTGCCGCAATATGCATGTAAAAGGGGATGTGCGTTTAAGCCCCTACAGCGATCCAAAATCACAAAACGACAGTTCCACCCCAGTGACCGTCGTCGGAGAAATGCGGCTAGAAGGCGCCCGGATCGAAGGCAGCCTGAACCTCGAAGGCATACAACTGAGCAATGACAAAGGGCATGCATTGAACGGGCAGCGCATGCAGGTGCGCCACCAGTTGATTTGGAAAAAAGTCACGGTATCAGAAGGTGCCGTCAGTCTGAACGGGGCTTCTGTCGGGGAATTGGATGACGATCCTGCCAATTGGCCCGATTGTGGTCAGTTGATACTGGATGGATTTCGCTATGGCCGGATCCGGGGCAAAGTATCCATCGCAAAAGAGCGGTTGCAGTGGCTGAAAGACGGAAGCCACTTTGACGGCCAGTTTTTCCCGCAACCCTATACGCAATACGCCAAGTTCCTGCGCGATACCGGTCACGACGGCGAAGCCAGCGCAGTGCTCGCGTTGCGCGAAGGCATGATTTTTGCCGAAGCGCGCGCAAGGCGACGGGCCAGCGGCACTCCTCTTGCGACCATCACCAACTTTTTGCAATGGATCTGGAGCGGTCTTTTGTTCCTGCTTGCGGGATACGGGCACCACCCTTTCCGGTCCGTATATGCCCTTTTGCTTTTGGTCGCGCTGACCACAGTCCCTGCCCAACTTGCCTGGGACGAAGGGTCCATGGCGCCGAATGCGGCCCCAATCCTTGCGACCGATCATTGGCAGGCGCTTGCAAGAACCGCACAAAATCCGGCCGTGGATTGGTCAAACTCGGTACCCGGAAAAGATTGGGAAACGTTTTTCGCCCCGGCTTATGCGGCGGATCTTGTGATACCGATTATCAATTTCGGCCAGAACGAAGCATGGGCACCGTCTACGGAACGTGGTCCTTGGGGCTATCATTTATGGTGGTTGCGCTGGGTGGTCACTGTGTCTGGCTGGATCGTGACAGCATTGGGCGCCGCAGCAATTACAGGCCTTATTCGGCGGGAATAGGGGTTTTTCATCTTGCCTGGCGCGGCTATCTTGCAACGCAACAAAACAAAGGATCTCCATTCCATGACCGACACTATGATTGCTGTGATTGGCGGCTCTGGCATATACGACATCGACGGGTTGAAAGATGCGACTTGGACGGCTGTTGAAACCCCATGGGGTGCGCCATCTGACCAGATCCTGACGGGCACACTGGATGGTGTGAAAATGGCGTTTTTGCCCAGACATGGCCGCGGCCACGTCCATTCGCCAACCACAGTGCCCTATCGCGCAAACATTGATGCCCTAAAGCGTCTGGGTGTCACAGATGTGATTTCGGTATCCGCTTGTGGATCCTTTCGCGACGAGATGGCACCGGGACATTTCGTGATTGTCGATCAGTTCATTGACCGCACGTTTGCGCGGGAAAAGTCGTTCTTTGGGACAGGCTGCGTGGCGCATGTTTCTGTTGCGCATCCCACCTGCCCGCGTCTCAGTGATGCCTGCGAAACCGCAGCCAAGGCCGCTGGGATAGACGTGCATCGCGGCGGGACATATCTGGCGATGGAGGGGCCACAGTTTTCGACCTTGGCCGAATCCAAAATGTATCGCGAAAGCTGGGGAGCGGATGTGATTGGCATGACCAATATGCCCGAAGCCAAGCTCGCCCGCGAGGCAGAACTATGCTATGCCTCTGTTGCGATGATCACCGATTATGACAGTTGGCATCCCGACCATGGCGAAGTCGACGTGACCGAGATCATCAAAACGTTGATGGGCAATGCAGACAAAGGCCGCGCCCTGGTCAAAGGCCTGCCAACTTTGCTGGGGGCCGAACGGGCCGATTGCCCACATGGTTGCGACAAGGCGCTGGAATTTGCCATTTTGACCGCCCCAGACGCCCGCGATCCCGCCATTCTGGCAAAACTGGATGCTGTTGCAGGACGCGTCCTCTGATTGGCAAAGTCCTGATATTGGGGGCTGATGGCTTCATCGGCCGTCATATTGCGTTCGGCTTGCGGGATGCAGGATGGACCGTGTTGGCGCATGCGCGCAATCCTAAACGGCTTGCGCATATGGGCTTTGACACTGTTGCTGCGGATTTGACCCATCCTGACGCTGCCACGCCTGTCTTTTGGAAATCAATCGCCGCCGACGTCACCCATATCGTGAATGTGGCTGGCTTGCTGACAGCGCCTGATGCGGCTTTTCAGGCGGTGCATGTGGACGCGCCCAAAGCCGTCTATGCTGCGTTTCCAGATGCTTCAGGCGTTCTGATTTCGGCAGTTGGTATTGATGACGCCCCCACCCCATTTGCGCGGTACCGCCGGTTAGGAGAAGAGATCGCACACATGGCAGGCCTCACAGTTCTGCGGCCCGGTTTGGTTTTGGGTGACACGTCTTATGGTGGCTCCTCTCTGGCAAGGGCATTGTCCGTTCTTCCCATCGTCACACCTGTCGTGGGCAATGGTTCGCAAGCCTTTAATCCCATCCACGCAAGCGATTTAAGCACAGCGATTTCTGCCCTGTTGAAAACACCGCAGCCGAACGATGTTCTTCACATTGGTGGGCCGGAAACCGTTACCCAATCAGAGATGCTGCAAGGGTTACGCCGCTGGTTTGGATTGCGCCCTGCAAAACTTCTGCGACTGCCCCGGGGACTTGCACTGGCGCTAGGCCGCGTCGGTGATGCGATGCGGCTTGGGCCAATTTCCCGAACCGCTGTGACGCAATTGGAAACGGGTGTCTTGTCACCCAGCAGCCCCGGTTTGCCACCCGCGCGCGGCTTTTCAGAATTTCTGTTTGCCCGCCCTGCCGGGACGCAAGATTTATGGCACGCGCGGCTTTATTTGATGCGACCGGTTCTGCGCATTGTCATGGCGATCCTATGGTTTCTCTCTGGTCTGATCGGCTTGTTCCTTCCAAGCGCCGAGTTTCTGCCGTTGGTGCCAAATTCACCACTGCCCGATTGGACCTTGATCGGCATGGCCCGACTTGGCGGGGTCGTTGATCTTTTGTTGGCGGCAGCTTTGCTGCGAGGATGGCGTCCGCGTCTCACAAGCTTAATCCAGTTTGCAATGGTGGGGCTCTACACTGTGGCGTTCTCGTTGCTGGCGCCTGTTCTGTGGGTCTTGCCGCTTGGCGGATTGCTAAAGAACCTGCCTATTTTGGTACTGATTGCGGTACTCGCCATTTTGGAAGAGGAACGCTAGGCAATGGACCCCTATTTCGTCGCCAAGTGGGTCCACATCCTGAGTTCCACAGTATTGTTTGGCACGGGAATCGGCACTGCATTTCAGATGGTTTGGGCCATGCGCAGCGGCGATGCGCGTACGATCCATCATGTCGCCAAAGGCGTTGTGATCGCAGATTGGCTGTTCACGTTACCCGCTGGGCTGGTGCAACCGATAAGCGGAGTTATTCTGGTTTATTTGGCAGGGTACAGCTTTGGCGAGCCTTGGTTGCTTCTGACCTATGGGCTTTACCTCTTGGCGTTTTGTTGTTGGGCACCTGTTGTGCGTTTGCAGATCGCTATCCGGGATGTGACTGCGGGTCAGGAGACTGTGCCGACAGAAGCACGGAGCGCATTTAAGATCTGGTTCGCGCTGGGGTGGCCTGCGTTTTTGGCATTGATCGGGGTGTTTTGGTTGATGATCACCAAACCAACCTTCTAAAAAGTTGCTTACGAAACCCCAACGTCGCGAAACAGCGCTTCCATTGCGGTCTTATCCAACGCGCCAAGGATAGCGTTTTTGCCGATGGCAATACCGGGCGTGCCGGAAAAACCCAGTGTTGCAGCTGCCCGGGCACTCTGTTCTAGCCGACCTGCCACGTCCGGCCCTTCCATATCACGTTGCAATAGATCCCCATCCAGACCAGCACGATCAGCCACAGTCGCCATCCACGCGGACACGGGGCGAAAGCCGTCAGAAATCAGTTGCGCATAAAAGGCGCGATACCCCCCCTGCATTGCTGCCGCTTCAGTTGCTTTCGCCGCAATGACTGAGCTTGGTCCCAGCAGTGGCAACTCATGCCACGTAATTGCAATGTCCGGCGCATCCGTGCGTGCCGCCAAGCGCCCAATCAGGCCCCGGCAATAGGGACAGAAGAAATCCGAAAACACGGCGACGGGCACTTTTCCGGGTTCAGCATCACGATGCACAACAGCGTCCAGCGCGGATGCTGGTAACGGTTCGGGACCCCGTTCCAATCCGATAGTTGCGAAATCCGCACCACTCAAACCACTGACCCCACCGACACTGGCGTATCGCCACTGCGGCGCCGACTGGATAGTAGAAAACTTAATTCCTTGCGGGCGCACGCCAAACCGCTGCCAACCTGCCGCAATGGCAACGAAGCCCCCAAGAACCAAAACATCACGACGTTTCATCGGCCTCTAACCCCTTGCAACTTAAGTGTCTGCCCGGCAGAGAGGACCTTGTCAAAATCGGAGCACATCATGCCACCCAAAACCTCTGTTCAAGACTATATCCGCACCATTGTGGATTTCCCCCATGAAGGCATCATGTTCCGCGATGTCACCACACTTTTTGCTGATCCGCGCGGTTTGCGGCTGGCCGTGGACCAAATGCTGCACCCGTATGCGGGATTAGAGATCGACAAAGTTGTCGGGTTGGAAGCGCGGGGGTTCATCTTGGGTGGGGCCATCGCACACCAATTGTCTGTGGGATTTGTGCCGATCCGTAAGAAAGGCAAACTGCCCGGTGCCACGATCAGTCAAGCCTATACGCTGGAATATGGCGAAGCGATTGTTGAGCTGCATGACGATGCCATCAGTGCGGGCGAGAAAATCTTGTTGGTTGATGACCTTCTGGCAACGGGTGGCACCGCAGAAGCCGGCATTAAGTTGGTGGAACGTTTGGGTGGGGAAATCATGGGCTGCGCCTTTGTCGTGGATTTGCCTGATTTGGGAGGCCGCGCCAAGCTGGAATCGATGGGCATGGATGTGCATGCGTTGTGTGCCTACGAGGGCGACTAAGGGGCGTTTCCCTTCATACTCTCAAAGCGATGCGTATCCAAAATCAGCTTCTGATTAATCTCTGATCTCAATGATTGCGTCTTGCGTGACAATCATGTCCAGTGGTTGATCTGTTGGTTCCATCGGCAAGCTGTCGGCCTGCTGCTGAGCAAACGCAAAGCCTATGGCCAGCACAGGGCCTTTGGCACGCAGGCCTTCCAATGTTCTGTCATAGAAGCCCCCGCCATATCCAAGACGCTCCCCGTGGCGCGTGAAGGCCACGAGTGGCACAATTAAAATCTCTGGATCAAAATACCGCGTCTGTTCCGGGATTTGTGCACCAAATGGTCCGTCGATCATGGCTCCGTCGGGTTCCCACTGCGAAAACTTGAGCGCTTGGCCAGTCCCTTGGATGACCGGAACACCAACGTGTCCATAGGCGGCCGCTTCCGCCATCGCATGCAGTGGATTAATTTCCGTTTGAATTGGCATGTATCCGGCAAGCGGCACCCCACGATACCCCGCAAGAACCGATGCCAATATGCCAGAGGCACCCGGTATTGCAGTTTGGTGCGCCACTTTACGCCTTGCAAAGGCCGCTTTGCGTGCTTCGGTTTTTATCTGGATAAGATCGCTCATAGCAGCACCAAAGCAGCAAGACCCAAGAAGGAAAAGAACCCAACCACATCTGTCACTGTGGTTACAAAGGCCCCAGAGGCGAGCGCAGGGTCAATGCCCAAACGATCCAATAAGACCGGGATAACTGTGCCTGCCAATCCCGCCACCACCATGTTGACCACCATCGCAGCTGCAATCACATAACCCAATGCAGGGGATCCGAACCAGATCACCCCAACAATCCCCATCACCACGGCAAAGATCATTCCGTTAATAAGCCCAACCAACACTTCGCGCCGGATCACCCGCCACACATTGGCCCCAGTAAGGTCTTTGGTTGCGATTGCGCGCACGGCCACTGTCAAAGATTGTGTGCCCGCATTCCCCCCCATAGACGCCACAATGGGCATCAAAACCGCAAGCGCCACGATCTGCGCGATTGCGACGTCGAATTGGGCAATCACGAGGGACGCGAGGATCGAGGTCACAAGATTCACTGCCAGCCACGGAAAGCGCCGTTTTGTGGTTTCGATAACCCGGTCTGCCAATGAGCTTTCTTCTTGGACACCCGCAAGCCGCAGAATGTCCTCTTCGTGTTCGTCGTCAAGCACTGCCATCGCATCGTCGATTGTAATCACACCGATCAGGCGGCCTTCGTCATCCACCACCGGGGCCGAGATCAGATGATACTGATTGAAAGCATACGCGATATCGGACTCGTCTTGGTTCACGGGAATGATCTGGAACGTGTCTTCCATTATGGTTTGCAGCCGGACATTGCGGCGCGTACGCATCAGTTTGCCAAGCGTTACATTTCCAATCGGGTGCAGGCGTGGGTTCACCAACGTCACGTGATAGAACTGCTCTGGCAAATCTTCCTCGGGCATATCGCGCAAGTGATCAATGGCTTCGCCGACCGTCCAATGTTCCGGGGCCATGACCAGTTCACGCTGCATCAACCGACCGGCCGAGAATTCCGGGTAAGACAAGGCCTGCTCAACAGCCACACGATCCGCATCTTCCAACGCGTCCAAAATCGTCTCTTGCTGCGCATCGCCCAGATCTTCGACCAGGTCGACCACATCGTCGCTGTCCATATCCCGCACTGCATCCGCCAGAATATCGGGTTTCAAAACACCGATCACCTCTTCACGGATCGATTCTTCCAACTCTGACAGAATTTCCCCGTCAAATTCGCGATCATACAGACGGATCAGTTTAGATCGGTCAAATGCGTTAATCTGTTCCAGCAAATCCGCGATATCTGCCGCGTGAAGCGGTTCCATCAACGCGTTCAACTTGGGTTGATCATCAATCTCAACCGCGTACAGAATCGACGCAATGGTCTTCGGACTCAGCGCATAATCATCACTGCTTTGCTCAGGTGTTTCCACTGTCTGTGCCATGCGCGTCTCCGGGTGGTTTTGCGCGACCCTAGGCCAAGCGATCAGACGCTGCAATGCGCGCAAGAGGGGTTTAAATGTCTCTTTGAGAGCGCTAGGCCTAAGACATGACGCAGAAAACTTTGATCACTGGCCGCGTGCTTGAATTTGTCGGAACTCCTTTTCAAGGCGACCCGCAAGACGCCGTTCAGTGGCATGGCGCTTTGGCCGTTGACGATGGCCGTATTGTCGCTGTGGGTGAACCAGATGCTTTATGGGAACCAGGAATGGCCCGCGTTGATTACGGGGACCATGTGATCAGTGCCGGATTTGTTGATGCACATGTGCATTATCCACAGACCGGGATCATCGCCAGTTGGGGCAAACGCCTGATTGACTGGCTGAATTCGTATACGTTTCCCGAAGAAATGCGCTTTGGCGATCCAGAGTACGCGCGGGAGATCGCGAACCTCTATTTGGATTTGGTGGTCTCACATGGCACCACAACAGTCGCAAGTTATTGCACCATACATCCAGAAAGCGTGGACGCCATTTTCGAAGCCGCAAAAGAACGGGGAATGGCCGTTGTTGCTGGCAAAACATGTATGGATCGCAATGCCCCTGATGGCCTGACGGACACAGCGCAGTCAGCCTATGATGATAGCAAAATGCTGCTCGAAAAGTGGCATGGGAAAGCACGCGCGCATTATGCAATCACACCGCGTTTTTCCCCCACGTCCAGTCCACAACAACTTGAAGCCCTCGGCGCATTGTGGAGTGAACATCCAGACTGTTTGATGCAAACCCATCTCAGCGAACAAGTGGACGAGATCGCGTGGGTCAAAGAGCTGTTCCCCGACGCGCGCGATTATTTGGACACGTATGAGCAGTTCGGCCTTTTGGGCGCGCGCGGCGTTTACGGTCATGCCATTCATTTGGAACCCCGCGAACAGGACCGGTTGGCAGAGTTGTGTGCAGGTCTGACCCATTGCCCAACGTCAAATACATTTATTGGCTCTGGCTTATGTGATGTATCAGGATTGATGGCGCGCGGTGTTCAAGTCGCCTTGGCAACTGACACAGGAGGCGGGTCCAGTTTTTCCATGTTGCGGACAATGGCCGCCGCATATGAGGTTGCGCAATTGCGTGGATCAGCTTTGCATGCAGCACACCTGATGTATCTTGCCACCGAAGGGGCTGCTCGGTCTTTGCACCTGCAATCAGAAATCGGGACATTGCGCGTTGGAACAGCTGCGGATTTGGTGGTTTTGGATCTGGCCTCAACCCCTGCGATTTCGCAACGCTCCAGTCGGGCAAATGACATCTGGGAAGCGCTGTTTCCCACCATCATGATGGGCGATGATCGCGCCGTTGCAGATGTATGGATCGCGGGAACGCGCCGCGTGAGCTGAAGCTCACCCTACTCATCTGTCAAAGCGACGCTGCTACCTCTACCCTGTTCCTGTGCGCTTCGGTTTGTCTTATGCGCATCAGGTCTTCAGTCTGTAAGGTGAGCTTCAGCTCACGCCTCGGGCTCAACATCCAGGAGCCCCCAAAACCAAGGTCCAGTAGTCCCCATTTTGACCGAGCCCAACATCCCGCAATCCTCGGTTCAGCAGATTGTCCCGATGCGCAGCAGAACGCTTCCATGCGTCCATTGCCTGCGCCAAATCCTTTTGACCCTGCGCAATGTTTTCAGCAATTCGGCACCAACCATACCCAGCACTGCGGGCACGATCCCCGACGGAGGATCCATTTGCCCCTTGGTGGCTCAGAACCCCACGCCGCGCCATGTCATCCGAGTGTGCCTGCGCCACTTGCGTCAGGACTGGTGAAAAGGCCAAGGCACTGCGCCCTTGACCGGCACGAAATGCATTAACTTGCGCCAATACGGCAAGCTCTTGGCTCGTTCGCGGAATCGCATTGGAATCTCCAGCCGATGCCGCCGGTGACGACCCTGTCGGCACGACAATCGGCACAACGCAGCCGACCAGACTGCACAACACGGACAAACACATAATCCAAGACATGCGGTTCATTACAAATCCTCCGCCAACGTCCGAGCCAGATGGTTTTGACGGGCAATCACAGCCCCCATATCCACTGTCGTGACGTGCCCATCTTCGACAATCACACGCCCTTCGACAACCAAATGTATAACCTTTTTTGGCCCTGCCAAAACCAGCGCCGCGGGATCCCAACTGCCTGCACTTTCAACACCGCTGACATCCCAAATGGCCAAGTCGCCACGTTTGCCGACAGCCACTTGCCCACAATCAGACCGCCCCAGGACCTCAGCCCCACCGCGTGTGGCTATCTCCAGCGCTTCACGCGCACTCATCGCATCTGCCCCGTTTTGCACACGCTGCAGCAGCATTGTTTGACGCGCTTCCGCCATCAGGTTTGCCTGATCATTAGAAGCTGAGCCATCGACCCCCAGACCAACCGGCACGCCCGCATCCCGCATCGCACGGATAGGCGCGATTCCAGACCCCAAGCGACAGTTTGAACAGGGGCAATGGGCCACTCCAGTCCGGCTTTTGGAAAACAAGTCAATCTCAGCAGAATCCAACATCACACAATGCGCATGCCAAACGTCCTCTCCGATCCAGCCTAAGTCTTCTGCATATTGCCCTGGACGGCAGCCGAACATCTCAGCACTGTAAGCCACATCCTCGGCGTTCTCAGCCAAATGCGTGTGCATCATGACACCTTTATCCCGCGCCAGAATGGCAGCATCCCGCATCAACTCACGGCTAACCGAAAACGGAGAACAAGGTGCCACCCCAACGCGACACATTGCCCCGTCAGATGCATCGTGAAACTGATCAATGACACGAATGCTGTCTTCCAGAATATCCTTTTCCGCTTCCACCAAGGAATCTGGGGGCAACCCCCCTGCACTTTTACCAATGCTCATCGATCCACGTGTCGGGTGAAACCGCAAGCCAAACTCGGCAGCGGCATGGATCGTGTCATCCAAACGAGATCCGCAGGGAAACAGATACATATGGTCCGATGTCAAACTGCATCCTGACAACGCCAACTCTGCCAATCCAACTTGCGTAGAGACATGCATATGATCTGGTGTGAACCGTTCCCAAATCGGATACAACGTCTGTAACCAGCCGAACAACAATGCGTCTTGGCCGCCCGGCACCGCGCGGGTAAGCGATTGGTATAAATGATGATGCGTGTTGACCAAACCGGGCGTCACAATGCAATTGCGTGCGCTTAGGACAGGGCCTTGTGGTTCTAAATCGGGGCCAATCTCGACAATTTTGCCATCCTTGATGATGATGTCCACATCCATCAATTCTTGTCGCTGATTGTCCATCGTCAAAACGCGCTGCGCTCCTTGGACTGTCACGTCGTTCATAACTGGGCCTGCAAAATGGCCAACGTTTCCGCATGGATTTCAGAATTCGCCGCAGCCAAAGCGCGCCCGCCCTGATGTGCAGGCCCGCCTTGCCAATCGGTAACAATGCCACCTGCAGCCTCGATCACCGCGATAGGTGCCTGAATGTCATAGGCATTCAGACCCGCTTCGATCACCAAATCCACCTGCCCCGCCGCCAGCAAAGCATAGGCATAACAATCGCACCCATATCGTGTCAGACGGGCGTTTTGGGCAACCGCATGGAACGCTTGCCGTTCAATATCCGTTCCGACTTCAGGGAATGTCGTGAAAACCGTCGCTTCCGATAATCCGCGCGGGCCCCGCGCCTTTAAGGCACGTGTACCCATCGGCCCGGTCATTTCTGCGACCCCGCCCCCACCAATAAAACGTTCGCCGATATAAGGTTGGTCCACGATTCCAAAAACAGGACCCGTTTTATCCGAGACAGCAATCAACACACCCCACGTTGGCGTGCCAGAAACAAATCCACGTGTCCCATCAATCGGGTCCAGAACCCATGTCAGACCCGATGTTCCTGCCTGTTCTCCAAATTCTTCTCCCAGAATACCGTCTTCTGGGCGCAGATCCGCCAAAACGGCACGCATTGCTTGCTCTGCAGCCTTATCGGCCACTGTAACAGGATCAAAATCATCAGGATCTTTGTTCTCAGCCAACAAGGTCGCGGCTCGAAAATGCGGCAAAATTGCCGCCCGCGCAGCGTCAGCCAATTTTTCCGCTGTTTCACGAATTTGGATAAAGTCAGTCATGCCCTACTGGTGCCAGACCACGCATCAGACAACAAGTATTGAAACGCGCTTAACCGACGTCGCTTAAAACCCGGGCAAGTTCAAACAGCCGACGCCTTTGATGCTCTGGAATTGCATAATAGGATCGGACCAATTCCATCGCCTCTTTGTCTTCAGTCAAATCAGATGGCAATGATGCGACCGACCCTGCTGCCGCTTCGGGCACGGCTGTTAACCCGTCAAAGAAAAACGTCACCGGAACGTCCAATGCCTCGGCGATATCCCAAAGACGAGACGCACTCACCCGGTTGGAACCAGTTTCGTACTTCTGGATCTGTTGAAATTTAATGCCAACTTTTTCGCCAAGTTGCTGTTGCGTCATGCCGACAAGCCAACGCCGTTGTCGAACGCGTTTTCCAACATGAACATCTACAATATGAGGCACAGTATTGCTCCTAAACACGCCCGGCGCTTGCGCGGGTATCAAAATATTGGCCGCGGTGCGTGAGACTCACAACCCACAACCATTCCGTGCCGGGTGTACACTTGAAACAACTTAAGCCGAAAGATTTTATGTCAGGCACCTTAGACACTTTCGCATTAAATTACAACTCAAAAGATTATTGTCCAACTCAGATTCCCTTATAACGACTTAGCCAGACGGCGACGGATCCGTGACTTGCGAACACTGCAATTGCTTCGCATAAACGCGCAAATCAACGGATATTCTGGTCAGGATCATATGATGCGTGCCTTACACGTCACCAAAATCGGCGCTGAACCGATACTCACCAATTTGGCCTACCCGCAAGTTGGTCACAATGAGCTCGTTCTGGACATAAAAGCCTGCGGGTTGAATTTTGCGGACACGCTAATGGTTTCCGGCAAATACCAGGATACACCCGACACACCATTTACTTTGGGTATGGAGGTCGCGGGCGTCATAAAAGAAGTTGGGACCAAGGTCGCACAGTTTCAAGTCGGACAGCGTGTCGCTATCTATTGCGGTCATGGCGGCCTGGCAGATGTCGGCGTCTTTCCGGCAGCACGGTGTGTGCCCATCCCGGACACGATGACCTTCGAAGACGCAGCCGCGTTACAGATCGCCTATGGCACAAGCCATGTGGCGCTTGACTACAAAGCAAAGTTACAAGCCGGGGAAACCCTTGTCGTCACGGGAGCGGCTGGCGGTGTCGGCCTGACAGCTGTCGAAATTGGCAAGACCATGGGGGCAACAGTGATTGCAGTGGCGCGTGGCGCAGATAAGTTGGATATCGCAAAACGCGCAGGTGCGGATCACGTTCTGGATTCTGATGACGTTGATTTGCGAATGGCGATCAAGGACCTAGGCGGCGCAGACGTTGTCTATGAAGCGGTTGGCGGTGACATCTTCAAATCCACTTTTCGCGCCTGTAACCCCGAAGCACGCATTTTGACAATCGGGTTCGCTTCTGGCGATATCCCGCCGATCCCAGCCAATCATCTTCTGGTCAAGAACATCTCGGTCATTGGGTTTTACTGGGGTGGTTACTTGAAGTTTCACCCTCAAGTCATTACAGAGTCTCTAAAAACTTTGATGGACTGGCACAGTAACGGTCGTATCAAACCACATATCAGTCATGTCTTGCCACTTGAACGCGCCGCCGAGGGCCTAGACCTCTTGCGGTCTCGCAAATCAACGGGAAAGATCGTCATAACCCCCTAAACCAACGCCAATACTCTGCGAGAACAGTGCCCCTTGCACCAGAATGGTGTACGCCGCGTCAGCGGCGTTCCGTTTGCTATCGCCTGCCCTCAGGCAGAGCGTGCGGCGTCGCCGTCAATGTTGCCACTGGCACGATAGGCCGCACGCAAGATGTTTCCCAACGCCGCCAAAGCTGGTTGGTCGGTATTCTGCAAATACATGATGATGCGCGTTTCACCTGGGTCCGGCAGTGCATTTTTGTGGTCAATCACTTCGGTCAATGGCGGGCGGGCCGCTTCCAGCATTGCCGACACTGCCAGATCCGCACTCACGACAGCTTCCACTGCGTTGTCCACATCACTTTCGATTGTCATGTCCCACGTGATGTCCGCTTTGTTCAGGCGGTTCAACACGCCCGCGCGGAAGAAACAGTTAGAGCAGAATGCAACCGGCAATGGTTCTTGCCGCCAAGCACCGCCGCCTTCCGCACCGACCCAAACCAACGGTAAGCGCACCAAGACCTCTCCGCCGGGCCCTGGCTGGTCCTCGGTTGTTAGGATGGCATCCACTTCCCCGCGCCCAAACATTTCGCGCAACCGGCGCGTCGGGGCCGAAACCAAGCGAATGCGCATCCGTGGCAAGTCTTCAGAAAACCTGCGCAAAACTGGCGGCAGATACGGGTAAATGATGTCATGTGGCACGCCCAGAAGCAGCTCACCTTCAAATTCTTGCGCTGTCATTTTGGTGACCACTTGATCATTCAGCTCTAACATCCGGCGGGCGTAAGCCAGAAGTTGCTCCCCTGCTCCGGTCAAAGCGATCCCGCGCCCCGTGCGATCCAACAGGTCTATGTCCAACGCTTCTTCCAAACGTTTAAGCTGCATCGAAACAGCGGATTGCGTCAAATGCAAGACACCCGCCGCCCGCGTGACCCCCCCGCTGTCAGCAACAGCAACAAAGGATCGCAATGTCGTTAGGTCTAAAGTTCTCATCCATCACTTTCCTTGATCAGTCACTTCAAAAACATTCGTTTCACAAATGAACCACAAGAGTCCATATCAATCAAGGAAATTGATACAACAGATCGAAACCATCAGCAAAGACGATAAAGGAGACTGAAATGGCCTTTTTTGATACCCCCCTGTCCCGCCCCTTTGGTAATGGCCGGACCGCCCTTTTCGCAGTTGCGATGCAGGCTTTCGAAATACGCAGACAGCGCGCCGCCCTGCGTCGGCTGACCGACAGCGACCTGAAGGACATCGGTCTCACCCGGTCCGAGGTGGACCGCGAGCTTTCCCGTTCGTTTTGGGACGTCCCAGACACGTGGCGCAGTTGATAAAAAATCACGCAGGCAGAGCCGCATTGTTGCGCGCTCTGCCTCAATTATCCTAAATTGTCACGAATTGCGGCAATATAGCCCCTCTTATTCGACTATTCCCGACCGAAAAGCCTTGAATTAAACCCCTTTCCCCACAATATTCATCCTTAAGACGACGCTGGTATGGTCCGGCGTCATTCGACGTTTGTATTTGGAGGTCTTAATGGCTGAACTAAACACGATCCGGACAGCGGCGGGCGCCCGCGTGGCGGACATCGATGCAGGATTGCGCGCCCACATGAACAAAGTCTACGGCACAATGTCCGTGGGCATGCTTATCACCGCTTTGGCGGCTTGGGCGATTGCAGGTTTGGCTGTAACAACAGATCCATCCAATGCGGTGGCGCAGATTGGTGCAAATAAGTACCTGACGGCTTTGGGTGGGACATTGTTCCTGTCCCCACTGAAATGGGTCATCATGTTTGCGCCTTTGGCGTTCCTGTTCTTCGGCTGGGGTGCTTTGATGCGCCGCGGATCCGCAGCGACAGTGCAGCTGGGCTTCTTTGTCTTCGCGGCTGTGATGGGCATCTCGATGAGCTCCATCTTTATGATCTACACACCGTATTCGATCGCACAGACCTTCTTGGTCACGTCGATCGCATTTGCGGGTCTCAGCCTGTATGGTTACACAACCAAGCGTGACCTAAGCGCGATGGGCACTTTCTTGATGATGGGTGTGATCGGTCTTTTGGTTGCAATGGTTGTGAACCTGTTCTTGCAATCCAGCGTCATGATGATGGCGATTTCTGCATTGGGCATCCTGATTTTTGCCGGCCTGACAGCGTACTACACGCAGGACATCAAAATGACCTATGTGGCGCACGCAAGCCATGGCGACCAAGATTGGTTGGACAAAGCAGCCTATGACGGCGCGCTGAGCCTCTATATCTCCTTCTTGAACATGTTCCAGTTCTTGATGATGTTTATGGGCCAGCAAGAGTAACACGCTCTTTCAATCCAAAAATTCCAAGCAAGGGCTGGTCGAAAGACCGGCCCTTTTCTTTTGCGGCAAAGGCACGTGACCCATGGAAATTACCGAACTCGCCCCACCGGACGCACGCCGTCTTTTGCCCCTTTTGCACCAAGTGCACGCGCTGCATGTTGAGGCGCTGCCAAACATGTATCCCGCCTTCACCGATGACGACGCGGTCGCGCAGTTTCTAACAGGCTGGCTGTCACAAGATGGCGTCACCGCCTTGATCGCAGGCCCGCATGACGCGCCCCTAGGGTATCTTGTCTATGCAGTCGAAACCCGCGCACCCTCCGTTATGCGTGCTGGAGAGACCGTCGGCATGGTGCATCACATCAGCGTGGATGCCGCGCATCGACGGCGAGGTATTGCCAAGGCGTTGTTCGCAGAGGCCCGCGCGCGGCTAGCAGCGCGAGATGTCACCACACTTGCCACGACCTACGCTGCCTTCAACGCAGCCTCTGCAGCGCTGATGGCATCCGAAGGGTTGGTGCCTACGACAATTTACGCACGCACGGTTTAGCACCGCTAGACCAGCGACAAACGCATTCTTAGTGAGGGAAACGAAACCCCACCTTCCAATGTCACGTCCATCGGGCCAACTATTTCAAACCCAAAGCTTTGATAGAACGGTTCGGCACTCAGCGTGGACCAGCATTCCATTTGCGTGACCCCGGCTATGCGCGCCTGCGCAAAGCAGTGTTCGATCAATCGACGCCCAATCCCGCGCCGCACATGGCGATCATCCGTGGCGACATGGCGCACATGCCCCAGCGTTGCGTCTTTGACATCGCGGGTCCAACCGCCCGCACCCAGAACGGTACCCGCTTCTTCGGCGACGTAAAACGTCCCACATTCCAGTAGGTTTGGTTGCGCTTTGACGATGATCGGTAACGCCGCATCCAAGACTTCAGCCGGATAGGCGCTTGCCAAAAGCTTGGGGTACGCGCGTTCGAACACCGCCCCGACTGCCGCTATATCCGCCAGCGTTGTGGGTCGAATGGTAATGCTCATTTCATCTCCTCCTCAAACGCGCGGATTTCGGATCGGCTTTGCAAATGCAACACCCGTAGGTGGGGATTTGCGTCGATCAATTCTGTAAGTTGCTGGCCACGGCTGTGCCGCGTGCTCCATATCCAGATGTAGAATTCAACTGTGTGCCGACCAATCCGTTCGACACAACCATCGCCCATATCCGGGCGCGACTGCCCCCAATTCTGAAAAATACGCTTGGTGACGCGCCAAAACCGCAAACCAATGGGCAGGTCCAGCCAGATCAGCGTGTCCGCCCGCGCTGCACGATTGGGAAAGGTCGCAGACAAACTGCCCTCGAATATCCACGCTTCGGTCGCTTCGATCTTATGGGCCATGCGGATCTTATCGGCCTTGGGGCGCTCTACCCAATTGGCTAACCAGTGGATACGATCCACATGATGCACCGGCAGGCCCGTCGTCCCGCCCAAACGCTGCGCGAGCGTACTTTTTCCCGATCCCGGCCCGCCGACGATCATCACCCGCTGCATCAGACCGCCGCCAATTCGAATTGCAGCTCTGGGACGGTCAGCGCGGCCTGTTGACCCGTTGGTGGCGTGATCACTCGGCGCTGCGTAGGTCGTGACGCATAATACCGCGCCGACGTAATATCGTCATTGGCAAACAATGGCAGCACATGCGCATGGGCATGCGCCACGTCATTCCCAGAATAGACAAAGCCCACGCGATTGACCCGGTACTGTGCCTTGAGCGCGCGGGCCACGCGTTGGCCAAGGCTCATAATCTCGCAGGCAAGATCGGCGGGCATATCGTCAAAGCACACATAATGGTCACGCGGAATAATCTGCACATGGCCCTCACGAATGGGCGCGGTATCCAGAAACACCGCGCACCGCGCCGTTTGGTGCACGAATTGCGCCTGCGCCTTACCGGACGCGATCTCGCAGAAAATGCAGCACGTCATCGCTCACGCCTCGCCTCGCAAGTAGACAAGATCATAGGCATAGGATTTGGCGCCCTTAAACGACACCCACGTCCCCGCCGGGGGGCCACTGCCCTGTTCCGCCGCAGGCACGCCCCAAGCAAGCCCTGCAAGCTCGACCGTGTCCGGGTCAAATGCCGCCCAGCCAAAGCGCGGGTCCCACTGGATGGTCAACTCGGGGCGATCCGAACGCCGCCACACGCCCACACGGTCGCGGGCAAAGCGATAGATCAACCCATCTGATTTACGTCTTAATTCGAATTCTTGTTCCATAGGATGTCTCCCAAAACGAAAAAGGGCCGCGCCTTGCTGGCGCGACCCTGTCAAACTCTTGGTAAGGTTTTAGATCTTACTTGATCTTGCCTTCCTTGTATTCAACATGCTTGCGCGCCACGGGGTCGTATTTGCGGACGACCATTTTTTCCGTCATCGTGCGGGCGTTTTTCTTTGTCACATAAAAGTGGCCAGTATCCGCGGTGGAGTTCAGGCGGATCTTGATTGTGGTTGGCTTCGCCATGGTAAGTGCTCCTCGCGCCGCGCAACTGGGGCGCGGAATGAATCTCGAATGAAGTCTGCCTTGTAAGGATTGAAGGAGTGCTGTCAACCGGTATTCATCTTTATCCGGTGATGAAATGTAACCCCAGCGCCAAAACAGCCGCCGCGCCCAGAACTTTGGGCAAGGACCAATGCAAACGGAACAACAACCCTGCGCTGATCAAGGCCAAAATCAAAGCGGATGGGTTCAGGCTGCTTAGGTCTGGAACCCATGGCTTGAACACACCCAAGCCCACCTGATTTACTTGGGCAAAGATCACATGCATCGCAAACCAGATCGACAGATTGGCGATCACCCCAACAACAGCAGCTGTGATTCCCTGTAGCGCCCCCTTGAGACGTGGTTGCGTGGCGATCCATTCCACATACGGTGCTGCGGCAAAGATCCACAGGAAACACGGAATGAACGTGACCCAAAGCGTCAGCAGCGCCGCTGCGACGGCGAGTCCCCAGCCGCCCTGCCCGGCCCCTGCCGCGAAACCAACGAATTGCGTGACCAGAATCAGCGGCCCCGGCGTGGTTTCCGCCAAACCCAAGCCGTCCATCATCTGCGCCGCAGA
>CALHST010000058.1 GCA_938038825.1 uncultured Paracoccaceae bacterium
GTGATCCCGGACCCAGCGGCATAATACGTATAGATCGGGCCATCATAGCCGTTTTCCACGATGGATTTACCAAGACCCAGCATGTCAGCGCCCCAGTTGCCGGTGATAACCGCCTGCGCACCAGACGCCACGATTTTGCGTCTGTATGGGGTAAAGTCCTTGACCTTGCCGATTGGGTGCAATTCGTCGCCGACGATTTCAATATCGGGACGTTTTTCACCGAGGAACCGGTTCGCTGCAGCGGAAACAGCCTTACCAAAGCTGTAATCCTGACCAATGATATACACCTTTTTGATGTCTTCATTTGCCGCAATAGAGTCTGTCAGCGCGTCCATCTTGATGTCTGCGTTTGCGTCAAAGCGGAAGTGCCAGAAGTTGCACTTGTCGTTCGTCAAGGCAGGATCAACTGCGGCGTAGTTCAGGAACAGAACGCGATCTTCAGGGTTACGACGGTTGTGCTTGTCGATGGCTTCCGTCAGCGCATTCGCAACACCGGACGAGTTGCCCTGCGCGATGTACCGGATGCCTTGGTCAATTGCGACCTGCAGCTGGATCAGGGACTCTTTGGGGCTGATCTTGTTATCAAAGGCCACGATTTCGATTTGCTCGCCACCCAAAACGCCACCGTTCTGGTTGATCAGGTAATCAGCCGCGAACTCAAACTGGTGCAGACCGTTGGTGCCTGTGCTGGCAAAAGGCCCAGACAGCGGATCAATAAAGGCAACTTTAATGTTTTCGGCAAAGGCCGATGCGCTCGCCAGTGCGGTCAACGCAGCAACCGATACGCCAAGAAGTTTCGTCTTCAGCATAGTTTCCTCCCATTAATGTCATGCGCCCGAGGTCTTGTTTTTATTCGGGTCTGTGGATCAGCCTTTCACACTTAGGTTGTAAGTCAACCCTTGCAGTTTTTTGAAATTTTGCTAACCGATGCAGCCGCTTAGCCTTTTTCAAGAGCCTGAACGCCGGCTTTGGCGAAAACTGGGACGTATTGGCCCACTTTCAGCGCGCGTTCGGGGTTGGATGCGTTCCCGTCCAAAGCACGCTTCAGAACGCCTTGGATGATGCTGGCCATACGGAAAAAACAGAAGCCCATATAGTACCCAAGATTGTCGACTCTTTCCAGGCCGCGACGTTGGCAATAGGCTTTGACAAAAGCGCCATCACTGGGCAATCCAAGCGCCTTGCGATCCACGCCCATCAATCCGCGCCCTTCTTTGCCAGCAGGCAATTGCCATTGCATCAGAACCGATGCAAGATCGGCGTAAGGGTGCCCAATCGTTGATAATTCCCAATCCAGCAAGGCAAGGCACTTGGTGCCGTCAGCTTCAAAGATCATATTGTCGATGCGATAGTCACCATGCACCAAGGTGCGTTGCCCATCATCTTCGGGCAGGCGTTCTGCCAACATATCCATCAGGCGGTCCATGTCCGGTATTGGATCGGTTTCTGACGCTTTGTACTGTTTGCTCCAACGACCCACTTGCCGTTCGAAATAATTGCCCGGTGGTCCGTAATCGGCCAAGCCAATTGCGTCGATGTCGACCTCGTGTAATGCGGCTAGAACGCGGTTCATGTCGTCGATGACCTCCCCACGCGATTGTGACGTAAGGTCACCATCCGTTGGTTCAGTGAAATTGCGCCCCGCGACGTGATCCATCACGTAAAAGGCGGACCCAATTACCGCGTCGTCTTCGCACAGCAAGTGCATCTTGGCGACAGGCACAGCACTGCCAGCCAGTGCCTTTTGCACACGGAACTCGCGATCTACAGCATGTGCAGATTTCAGTAACTGCCCCGGCGGCTTGCGGCGCAAAACGTACGATTTGGCCGGAGTTTTGAGCAAAAAGGTCGGGTTGGATTGCCCGGTCTGAAATTTGGTTGCCTCGATCGGTCCATCAAATCCGGGCAGGTGGTCTTTCAGATAGGCCCCGACGACGTCCAGATCGAGTGTTTGAGTATCAGCGCTCATCGGGTCATCCTTAGCTATAGCTCACAAGGTCAGGCAGGGTATCGAACTGTGGTGTGGCATTGAATTCGGTCAGCATAATGCGCCCTTTAGAAAACACAAAGCGATGGATCGAGGCGTTCTTTACCTGCAAATTCAGATCCATCATCATGACGTCAGGCGCCTGCAGGGTCGACGCAACAAGCTGTCCGATCACACCGCCGGACGCAGCAACAAGCACCCGCTTTGGGCCATGTTGGATCGCCGAGTCCCGTGCGGCCTGAACCCGATTGGTAAAATCGCCCCAGGTTTCGGCGACACCGTCGATTTTGTCCTTTTGCCATTCTAACACGGTGTCGCGCAGGGTGCGGAAATGGGTTTTGCGGTCTTGCATCACGGTATCCGGGGCTTTGCCGCCGAATTTTGCGTCCAGAATGTTGTGGAAGTCGTATTCGTTGAAACCGGGATGTTCTTCTATTGCGCCGTCAAATCCGAAGCCCGTCAGTGTATCGCGTTGCCGTTTCAAGGTGCCGCACATCAGCCGGTCGGGGATCCACCCTTGGGAACGCAGATAGTCCCCGGTAACTTTGGCCTGCTTATGCCCCAGTTCAGACAGGGCATCATAGTCATCAGCGCCAAATGACGCCTGACCATGTCGGATGACCATCAGTTCAGCCAAATTCGCGCGCCAGCTTTTGACCCGCGGCCATGTATTCTTTGGCCATGCGGTCCACAATGGCACCTGCGGGGCCAACTTCCTTGATGGCACCAATACCTTGGCCAGATCCCCAAATGGTTTTCCATGCTTTGGGTTTGGACGACCCTGATCCGAAGTTCATCGAAGACGCATCAGCTGTGGGCAAATTGTCGGGATCCATACCGGCGGATTCCACAGACCCTTTCAGATAATTGCCCCATACCCCGGTGAACAAAGACGAATAGACAATGTCTTCCGCACCAGATCCCACGATCATGTCTTTGTAATCTTGCTGCGCGTTTGCTTCGGTCGTGGCAATAAAGGGCGAGCCTGTATAGCCGAAATCGGCCCCGATGGCACGCGCGGCCAGCAAGCTCTCACCAGTGGCGATGGCCCCGGACAAGGCCAGCGGGCCGTCAAACCATTCGCGAATTTCGCGGATTAACGCAAAAGGTGATTGTTGCCCGGCATGTCCACCGGCACCCGCAGCGACTGCGACCAGCCCATCCGCGCCTTTGGAAATCGCCTTTTTGGCAAACGTGTTGTTGATAATGTCATGCAGGACCACACCGCCACAGGAATGCGCCGCCTCGTTCACCTCGACACGGGCACCCAGCGACGTAATCCAGATCGGGACCGCGTGTTTGACGCAAATGTCCAGATCACGATCCAACCGCGCGTTGGAACGATGCACAATCTGGTTCACAGCATAAGGCGCCGCCGGCGTGTCGGGATTGGCTTGGTTGTGGCGGTCCAGCGCGTCTTTGATCTGGGTTAGCCAGGTGTCTAGCAAGGGGTGTTCGCCCTCATCCTCGCGGGCATTCAGGGCTGGAAAGCAGCCGACAATCCCGGCTTTGCATTGGGCAATCACCAGTTCCGGCACAGAAATGATGAACAACGGAGAGCCAATCAGCGGGATCCGCAATCCCTGCAGCGCTTTCGGAAGATGAGAGTCATCACGCGCCATGGGCCGCGCTCCTTTCAATATGCGTTGGGCGCGGGGCAGGTTAGGAAACATCCCGCCCGGCACACCAGCGCGTTTGTTAGAGAACTTCAAACAGACCTGCCGCGCCCATGCCACCGCCCACACACATGGTACAGACCACATATTTCGCACCGCGCCGCTTGCCTTCGATCAGGGCGTGCCCAACCATCCGCGCGCCGGACATGCCATACGGGTGACCAATCGAGATCGCGCCGCCATCGACATTCAGGTTTTCGTTTGGAATGCCCAGACGATCCCGCGAATACAGAACCTGACAGGCAAAGGCTTCGTTCAGTTCCCACAGGCCAATGTCGTCCATCTTCAACCCATGGGCTTCCAGAAGTTTTGGTACCGCAAAAACAGGACCAATGCCCATTTCATCGGGTTCACACCCGGCAGCCATGACACCGACATAGCGCCCCAAAGGCTCTAATCCCTGCTTTTCGGCCAGTTTGGCTTCCATCACAACGGATGCAGATGCACCATCAGACAGCTGGCTCGCGTTGCCGGCGGTGATATGTTGTCCCTCTTTGACGACCTGACCGTCTTTGAACACGGGTTTCAGCCCGCCAAGGTTTTCCGCAGTTGTGCCAGGGCGATTGCCTTCGTCTTTGTCGAGTGTGACGTCGTGATCTGTAATCTCTCCCGTCTCGCGGTTCTGGATTTTCATGATGGTATTCATCGGCACAATTTCCGCATCAAACCGCCCGGCTTGTTGCGCCTGATGCGTGCGTTCCTGACTTTGGGCGGCGTATTCATCTTGTGCTTCACGGGTCACGCCATAGCGGGCGGCCACTGTTTCCGCAGTCTCTAACATCGACATATAAAGCGCTGGTTTGTTCGCCTTGATCCAAGGGTCAGGGCCCACGCGCATGTCTGGCGTTTGCACGGTCGAGATACTTTCAACACCGCCACCGATAACAACGTCCATGCCATCCATCACAACTTGCTTGGCGGCTGTTGCGATGGCCATCATGCCCGACGCACATTGACGATCCAGTGACATACCCGCAACGGTCACGGGCAATCCGGCGCGCACTGCGGCTTGCCGGCCGATGTTGCCGCCGGAATTGCCTTGTTGCAAGGCTGCACCTAAGACGCTGTCGCTGACTTGGGCCGGGTCGATGCCCGCCCGCGCAACGGCATGTTCAATGGCATGCGCCGCAAGCGCTTGTGGCGTTGTCGCGTTGAACGCCCCGCGATACGCTTTGCCGATTGGGGTGCGGGCCGTGGATACAATAACTGCGTCGCGCATAAGAAATCTCCTTGGGTTAGAGCCGCATTAATGCAGCGCTTGTTCGAAAATGTTGGGGCCGGACATCACGTTGATGCCGCCCGAAACGGGAATGATCGCCCCTGTGATATAGCTGCCGCCTTGGCCACACAGAAACAACATACAGCCTGCAATGTCAGTGTCTGTCCCGACCCGCCCCAATGGGACGTCTTTGCCAACTTTGTCGCGCATGTCTTCGTCAGCCGTGGCAAAGGCCGTCATGCGGGATACAAACGGCCCCGGAGCCAACGCGTTTACCGTGACATGATGCCCGGCGAGTTCCTTGCCCATGATTTTGGTCAAATGCAGCACAGCGGCTTTGGATGCGGAATAAGAATAGGCCCCGTCCCCCATTTCCCGTTCCCCCATAACAGAGCCTACATTCACCACGCGTGCGGGATCTTCGGGGGAACTAGAGGCGATCAAAAGGGGCAAAAGCTGCTGAGTGAGTTCGAACAGCCCGGCTACGTTCACATTCATCACTTTTTCCCAGGCGTGATGCGGAAACTCACCCATGGGCGCACCCCAAGTGATACCTGCGTTGTTCATTAGGATGTCGAGCGCGTCGGTACGTTTTTGCACCTCGGTGACAATCGCATCAATGCCGTCTTTAGTGCCCACGTCACCAACGAACCCTTCGGCTGACCCAGAGGCGCCAAGGGCGTTCAACTCTGCCGCAACCGCCTCGCAGGCACCGTCTTTGCGCGAGACCAGCAAGACACGCGCGCCGGCCCGCACCAAAGCTTCGGCAGCCATACGGCCAATACCAGTGGCCCCACCCGTAACCAGCGCGGTTTTGCCTTCAAGCCCGAATAGTGTTTGAATATCCATGTTTCAGAACCCTCTATGCGCGGCGACGATGGCAGCGTGATAGGCGTAGTCGCCCAGCCATTCCGCCGAAACCCGCGCGCGTTTCATATAAAATCCCATGTCAAAAGCATCTGTCATGCCAATGCCGCCATGCATCTGAACACCTTCGATCACGGCCAGTTTGGCTGTGGACGTGGCGCGTGCCTTGGCGAGAGAGACTGCCAGCCCTGCGTTCTTGGGATCTTCGTCCAACATCCGGCCTGCGTTCAGGATGGCCGAGGATGTGACCTCGATCTCGCTCCACAAATGCGCGGCGCGGTGTTGTAGAGCCTGAAACGCGCCGATGGGCATGCCGAACTGCTTGCGTTCTTTCAGGTATTCAACAGTCATCCCAAAAGCACCCGCAGACAGACCTGTCATTTCCGCAGACAATGCAGCTTGTCCGGCTTGTAGGGCAGGGGTCAGCACCGTCATGGCGTTGTCGACCTGGCCCAAGACGTCCTCGCCAGTGGCCTCGACATTTTCAAAATCAATGCGCGCACTGTCGCGCGCGTCGATCATGTTTTGGCTTTTGCGGTCGATTCCAGCGCGCTCTGCCGGGATGTTGAACAGGGTTAGCCCGTCTTCGGTTCGCGCCAAGACCAAAAGGCGGTCAGCCAATGCGCCATCAACGACAAAGGTTTTGGATCCGTTGAGGCGAAATCCGTTCCCGTCAGGTGTGGCGGTGAGCGCTGTTGCATCGGGATTGAATTTACTCCCTTCGTCAATGGCAAGTGCATAGGTCACTTTTCCTTCCGCAATCGCAGTTAGGGCCTGTTTTGCGCGCGCATCACCCACGTGGCGCAAGGCCGTCGCGGCCATGACTGCGGTACTGATGAACGGGCTGCTAACCAGCGTTTTGCCCATCTCATTCGCCAAAATTCCAGCAGCGGCGTAGCCCATGTCTGACCCGCCCGCGTCTTCGGGGATCAGAATTCCAGTCCAGCCCATTTCGGCCATTTGCGTCCAAAGTGCCGCGTCATGGGTTTTGCCTGCATCGCGTTGCGTGCGCAGGTGTCCAATTGGTGCGGCATCGTCCAGAAACCCGCGCGCACTGTCGGCCAGCATGGTTTCTTCTTCACTATGAACCAGTTTTGCCATCTCAGATCACCCCGGAAGACCAAGAACGCGGCGCGAGATGATCGACAGCATCACTTCGGACGTTCCGCCTTCGATCGAGTTGGCTTTGGTGCGCAGCCAATCAGCAGGGCGCGACCCGTGCGGGCCATCCCATTCCAACGCATCTGACCCCCCGGCAGACATCATCAATTCATGGCGCTGCTTGTTCAACTCGGTCCCCATGTATTTCAGCATGGCTGAGGCGTCGCCAATCTCGCGCCCACCTTCGGCCATATCTTTGTAGCGTTCCAGCGTGAGTCCAAAGGCCATTGCGTCCACTTCGCAGCGCATGGCATCTGTGCGCAAAACCAAGTCCATTTCGCCATCAACGCTTTCGGCAAGGATCGCACCCAAGGCGCGCCCACCGGACGGGTCCAACCCGCTGGCAGAGATCATTTCGCGTTCATGGGTCAGCAGGTATTTCGCCACGTCCCAACCGCGATTGACCGTACCAACGACCTGTTCCTTGGGAAACGTCACATCGTCAAAGAACGTCTCGCAGAACGGTGATGCACCCGAGATCAACTTGATGGGTCGCGTGCTGACGCCTTCGGTCGTCATGTCGATCAGAACAAAGGAAATGCCCTTGTGTTTGGGCGCGTCTTTGTCCGTGCGCACAAGGGCAAAGATCCAATCCGCCTTGTCCGCATAAGA
>CALHST010000059.1 GCA_938038825.1 uncultured Paracoccaceae bacterium
CGCTGAATGGGAACGCCCAAGAAACTAGAGAAAATCTCTTCCCCTGTTTCCGGCATATACCGAAACCCCTTGGCGGATGGCGCATCTGCAGTGTTAACCACTTCCCGACGCCGTGCGACATAGCCGACCAATCCCTCGCCCAACCGCATGCGCGTTTGGTGCACGGATTCCGGGTTAAGCCCTTCGGTCGCACATAATTCAAGGGTCTCTTCGTCACGGAACAAATAAATTGAACAGACTTCGCACCCCATCGACGCCGCAGCCAATTGGGTGATTTTGTCCAAACGCGCCTGACCAGGATCGTCGCCCGCCATCAGATCGCGCAGACGTCCCAGCAATTTACGGCTTTCGGTGTCGAACCTATCAGCCATCCCGGCCCACCCCTTTTAAAGTCGTCCAGAGCTGATGATAGACCATACGTCGACTTGGAAAGAAACGGAATTCACGCCTCAAAGTCGTATTTTTCGCGTATTGTAAAAAATCGATCCGCTAGGTTTTGATTCCAGCGTTTTTGGGGCTTCTCATCACGCCGCCTTGTCCAATTCAAATGCATCATGCAACGCTTGAACAGCCAATTCCATGTATTTACGATCCACAAGGACTGAAATCTTGATTTCGGACGTGGTAATAACTTTGATGTTGATGCCTTCGCGGCTCAGACAATCAAACATTTTGGCCGCCACCCCAGTGTGGGAGCGCATTCCAATCCCAACAACCGAAATCTTCGCAACATCCGTATCGGCGATCATCTCCGCATAGTTCAAAGATCCAGCCTCTTTGGCTTCAAACATGGCTTTTTCAGCCCGCGCCACCTGATCTGTTGGGCAAGAAAAGGTCATGTCCGTGCGCCCCTCTTCCGAGATATTCTGCACAATCATGTCTACCAGAACACCCGCATCACTGAGTGTTCCAAAAATCGTTGCCGCAATTCCGGGTCGATCCGCGACACTCACCAGCGTCATCTTCGCCTCATCACGACTATAGGCCACGCCCGACACAACATTGTTTTCCACGATTTCATCCTCTCCACAAACAAGCGTTCCGGCTTGATCGCTCATTTCATCTTCAAAGCTCGACAGAACCCGCAGCTTCACATCATACCGCATCGCCAACTCGACCGAGCGTGTCTGCAACACCTTGGCTCCAAGAGACGCCAATTCTAACATTTCCTCAAACGCAATTTTATCAAGTTTTCGGGCTTTGGACTCAATGCGTGGGTCCGTCGTGTAAACACCATCCACATCTGTATAAATGTCGCAACGTTCCGCATCGAACGCGGCCGCAAACGCAACAGCTGTGGTATCTGACCCACCGCGCCCCAACGTGGTAATCCGCCCCTCCGGGCTCACGCCCTGAAAACCCGCAACAACAGCCACACGCATGCCTTCACCAAACTTGGCCATCATGTTGTCCGTTGGAATTTCTTCAATTCGCGCTGACCCATGAGCAGACGTCGTCTTCAAAGGCACCTGCCACCCTTGCCACGACCGCGCGGGCACATCCATCTGCTGCAACCGTAACGCCATCAAACCCGCCGTCACATTCTCACCAGAAGACACCACCGCATCATATTCGCGCGCATCATACAGATTAGAGGTCTCGTTTACCCAACCAACAAGCTCATTTGTCTTTCCAGACATCGCCGAGACAATCACAATCACGTCGTACCCACGCGACACTTCTACAGCGATCCGCTTCGCCGCACGTGCGATCCGATCCAGATTCGCCACGGACGTGCCGCCAAATTTCATGACCAAAACGGGCATAGACCCAACCACCTTGTCGAAAAACGTCGCCGCCGTTTACGCCTCTGCCCGCCCATGCGCAAGCCCAGCACGCAAAACCTAATACGACAAAGATACCATTTTCTTTTTGCCGAAAATATCCCCGCCGGAGGCTCCCACGCTTGCCAAAGGTAATGCCGAGGATCCCTTGCTGCCACAACACGACATAAGCGCCCCAAAACATGCTGTGACCGCGTGTCGCGGTCCCATTTTTCAACGATGATTACAGCGCGTGGTCCCGGCCATCCCAGGTGCGAAAGCAGCCCGTCGTCGTAATGGACAGATCGCGGAACTCTGCGACCAACCCACGAACGGCCTCATCAACACCGATATCTGCCGCGCCACCGCCCATATCTGTACGCACCCAACCAGGATGATAGATCCCCACAGCGATCCCCTCTGGCTTCAAGTCCTGCGCGAGATTTCGGCCTAAATTCAAAACGGCTGCTTTAGAAGCACGGTAAATATAGCTGCCCCCTGGTGCATGCTCTTGAGAGGCCATCTGGCTTGAGATAATCGCAATTTTTCCAGCCTTGGCTGCACGTATATTGGGCAACAGCGTTTGGATGGTCATGAACACGCCCGTGACGTTTACCGCAAAACTATGCGCCCACATGTCTGCATTGTATCCTGTGTCCAAAGACTGCCCTTTGTCCAAATAGACCCCAGCATTGCACACCAACAGATCGACGGGCTGATCGCCCAAAGCGTCTTGCAGCGCGCCAAAGGCATCAGGATTGCTGGCATCCAAATGGACATCCGCACCGTTGCGCCCAGTTCCAAAGACGGATGCCCCTTGCTGTCGATACGCATCCGCAAGCCCCGCTCCAATGCCCCGCGTCGCCCCTGTAATAATCACAGACATTAATTGGTCTTTCTGGTTGGCATAAACGGTAGCGGCAGAACCGGCACACCATCTTCAATCAACGATTTTGCATCTTCTGCATTCGCTTGACCGTAAATCGGGCGTTCCGGCGCCTCACCCAAATGCATGGATCTTGCCTCTTTGGCGAAGTTTTCTCCGACATAGTCTGAGCTTTCCTCCACCTTGCGCTTCATGTCTTCCAACGTTTTTTGCATGTCTGAACCGGGTGCCGCGACCATGGGTTTGTTCTGTTCGGCAGGGTCTGCTGCCTGGTTGCGCGACGCGCGGACACGTGGCGCCATAATCGCTTTTTCCACTTTGGCACTGCCGCACAGTGCACAGGTTACGTGGCCCGTTTTCTTGAGGCTGTCAAAAGCAGATGCAGACTGAAACCAACTGTCAAATGTATGGCCGTCTTCGCATCGTAAAGAATACTGAATCATGTCACACCGATCTCACCAGACCCGAACAATGTCTGAACACGGCGACAGGTACAAGATATGACATTGATTTAGCGCAGCCGCTTGGGATCGAAATCCCGAATGATCCGCGCCAATTCAGGTTCCACCACCATCTGCGCCGCTTTTTTGCGCGACACCCATTTCCGTTTGCGGTCCGCAGCCTCGGGGAAATCCTTTGCAAGCTTTTTCACTTCTATGGGATACACCATGGCCACGCAGGGCAAATCATCTTCATCCGGCAATATCTTACGATAGGAATATAAGCCCAGACAAAGATCGGTCACCCGCCCCATCACACCGGCCTCTTCCCACGCTTCTTGCGCGGCACATTGGCCCGGAGTCATCGCATCCATTGGCCACCCTTTAGGCACAATCCAACGGCCCGAGCGGCGCGAAGTTACCAATAAAATCCGCACCTTACCATTTTTCACCTTATAACAAAGCGCAGCAAATTGACTTCGCACATCGCGCTTATGTCCCTTTTGCAATGAGATGGGTAACTGTTTAATCATTGGGGCGGACATTCAGGTGACACTCAATTTTTTTCTTTTGTTTCAACGCTACATAACAGAAAAACACGCGTACGACCAGTTGATGGACACACTGCCCATTCAAAGTAAACATATCACTAACTCGGGTGACCTCGCCACTATGCCTATGTTCACAAAGTATAATATATGAACGCCTGTGCTAAATTTGTAGTGCAGTTGCTTTTTGCGGCCTTCGTTGCAACGTCTGTGCGCGCAGAACCGATCATGACTGTGTTCGCAGCGGCCAGTTTAAATGAGGCTTTGCAATCAGCCTTAGCAGACTACCCAAGAGAAACACGCCTTTCTGTTGGCGGCAGCGGAGCCATTGCGCGCCAAGTGGTACAAGGCGCACCTGCGGATGTGGTGATCTTGGCCAATCCTGCCTGGATGGATTGGCTGGAAACACATAACGTGATCCAACCCGGAACGCGTACCGCCCCAATCGCAAATCGTCTCGCGTTGGTGGCCCCTTTTGGTGCCTTGCCCCTTGCTGATTTGAAACTCGAAACGATCCAACACAGGCTTGGTGACTCAAGTCGCATCGCCATCGGCGAACACAGATCGGTTCCCGCCGGGCAATACGCGAAAGAATGGTTAGAAACCCAAAACCTTTGGGCGGATCTTGTTCCTCGTCTGGCCGAAGTCGACAACGTCCGCGCCGCTTTGGCATTGGTGTCACGAGGCGAAGTACCCTTGGCAATTGTGTACGCCTCTGACTTGGTCGCATCGGCGGATCGTGTCGTTCCCGTCTGGACCATCCCAAATGACCAACAACCCGACATCCGATATAGTATCGCAGCCATAACCCAAGAAGGCGCGGCATTGGCCCAATATCTGTCCGGCCCCGTCGCCCGGCAGCATTTCCTGAAATTCGGTTTTATCGAGGCACCAAAATGATCTTGGATGCCGCAGGCTGGACAGCACTTTTACTGTCCCTCAAAGTGGCCATCACTGCCACGTTCCTCAGCCTGCCCTTCGCCATTTGGTTGGCGTGGGTATTGGCGCGCAAAGAGTTTGTTGGCAAAGCATGGGTGTCTGCCTGCGTACATCTCCCCCTTGTTCTGCCTCCTGTTGTCACAGGCTACCTTCTGTTGATTGCCTTTGGTCGCAACGGTGTCTTGGGGCGGTTTCTTTATGACGTATTTGGCATCACACTTGCTTTTCGATGGACTGGTGCCGCGCTTGCCGCTGCGATCATGGCGTTCCCTTTGATGGTGCGCGCGATCCGACTGGCAATCGAGGCCGTTAATCCCCGTCTGGAAGAGGCTGCAGCAACACTTGGCGCGCCCAATTGGGCCGTGTTCGCGCGGGTCACGCTACCGCTTGCAGCACCAGGCGTGTTGGCAGGGACAGTTATGGGTTTTGCCAAAGCCATGGGGGAATTCGGGGCCACAATCACATTTGTTGCCAATATTCCCGGGCAAACCCAAACCTTGCCAAGCGCCATTTACGCCCTGCTGCAGATCCCCGGGCAAGAAGGACCAGCAGCCGCACTTGTGATATGGGCACTGATCATTTCTGTCTCTGCTGTCTTTGTCTCAGAATGGCTGGCGCGCCGCATGGCCAAACGGATCGGGGCATCCCATGGGCTTTGAACTTTCTCTGCGCCACAGCTTCCCCAATATGTCATTCGACCTATCCTTTTCTGGCGGCCCCGGTATCACAGTTCTGTTCGGCCCCTCGGGCGCTGGAAAAACCAGTGTTTTGCGCGCATTCACAGGTATTTTGACGCCCCATTCCGGGCGTGCAACCCTCAACGACACTGTTCTTTTTGACACCACGACAAACACAAATGTGGCGACCCATAAACGCCGCATTGGTTCTGTCTTCCAAGACGGCCGCCTGTTCCCGCACCTGACAGCGCTGCAAAACATCCGTTTTGGAAAACCGTATTTGAAACGCCGCGCGTCGTTGATACCAGAAGACGCGTTGATTGATTTGCTTGGGCTCGAAGCCCTACTCCATAACGTGCCATCGACGCTATCGGGCGGAGAAATCCAACGAGTCGCCCTCGCGCGTGCCTTAAATGCAGCCCCTGACATGCTGGTCATGGACGAGCCCCTCGCGGCGCTCGACGGCCCACGCAAGGATGCCATCCTGCCGTATTTCGATCGCCTCAAGACCAAAGCTGCCATCCCAATCCTATACGTGACCCATTCCGTCGATGAACTCGCACGGCTCGCCGACAATGTGGTCCTTATGAAGGACGGTGAAATTGTACAGCACGGGTCGGTTTATGACGTCCTGTCTTCACCCAATGCGATCCCGTTACTTGGCGTGCGCGAAGCTGGTTCTGTTCTAAGCGCCACTGTCGGGGAGGCGTTAAGCAATGGCCTCACCCGCCTCGACACAAGTGCTGGGGCACTCGAACTCCCCAGTGTTTCCGCACAAAAGGGCGACACAGTCCGCGTTCGTATCTTGGCACAGGATGTCATTCTTGCTGGGGAAAAACCTGTTGGATTATCGGCACGTAACATTTTGCCCGCCGTGATTTTGAACATTCACCAAGGGCGTGGTCCGGGAGCAGCCGTTGTCCTGAAAGTCGGGGATCAGACGTTGCTGTCGCGCATCACGGACGCCTCGCGACTGGACATGGGCCTTACCGAAGGGCAGCACGTCTTTGCGATCCTCAAGGCCTCGTCCATCGCGCGGCCCGTTCAGGGGGAATAATGGGACGGTGGGCGGGGCGCCTTTCGGCACAGCCGAAACAGCGCCGCTCCCGTCACCCATCGGCGACCAGAAACTTTGTCATGGACCGCCGCAATTCATCCACCAGGACACGTTCCGGAACATGCGCTTCGATAGCCAACCGCCTTAAGCGAAAATGAATATGCGCCATTTCGCGGTAGTACTGGGTATAGGTATAATTGATCGCAGCGCCGGCTGCTGCTCCCAGCACCGGAACAGCTTGTGCCGCCAGTTTTTGACCCAAAGCCGCAGCAAGTCGCGGTGCAACGATTTGCAATATTTTTTGAAACGCGGCCCCGTTCAGCCCCATTCGCGCAGCCAAAAATCCCGTCTCGGCGCCATCATCCGCCTCCAATGGCCCGGCTGACGCAAAAACCGTGACACAATCAAACGCCACATTTTCTTCTGATGGATCAAAACCATGTTCCACGGCCACACCTTGAATGACACGCAACAGCAACGTCGTTGTCACCGGCAATTCCGCCAAGGACGTCGCACCGCCTCCAAAACCGCCCGCAGCACCCATCGCTGCGCTCACGGCAGAATTGACCCAATCCGGTTGATCCTTCACTGCACTCCGGCTTGCTTGCGCTGCTTTCACTGCTTGTTCCAAGGCGGCACGCGTTGCTGTATCCAACCCGGCCCGCACACTATCCGGCAACCGCGACATCCAAGTCTCGGCGCGTCCGCCCAACGCATTGATTACAGCGATCCCGCCGCCAGAGGCGCGCGTGTAGCGTTCTGCCAACTGCGACACCTCGTCCGCAACAGGCTTTGTCAAAGAAATATCCAAGTCAGTCATAAGACTTAAATCGGAGCGCAAGCATGTGCTTTCAATCCCCCCAGCGTCTGACAGTGCCAATAACATCGTCCCAGGCATGTGACTGCAACGCGCGCCCAAGCACGCGGTCCGGGTTCGTCGGAGGCGGCATCAGAACACCGTCTCGTTTCACGAACCCAAAGCGATTGTAATACGGTGCGTCCCCGACCAGCAAAACCCGATCCCATTGGTTTTCAGCCCTCAGCAAGCTCTCTTCAATCAAGAAACCGCCCAGCCCCTCTCCCTGACGCGTGGGGTGCACAGCCACCGGGCCCAACAACAAAGTTTCAAACGATCCGATCATCACAGGCCAATACCGAATGGCCCCGGCCAAGATCCCTAATTCGTCCCGCGCCACACAGCACAACCCCTCAACAGGCGTCACGCCATCGCGTAACCGATACGAACTCAGCGCTTCCCGCCCCGGCGCAAAGCACAAATCATACAAGGCTTCGACTTCCCACAGATCGTCTGCCTGTTCTGTCTCCAGCTGATACACCGGTGCCTTCCGTTCCTACTCAATGCCCCACGTCACGGGCTGGCAATCCGCCTAACACGCAGTTACCTCTTTGCCAAACACTCCACTAAAGGACTGCACATGTTTTACCGCCCGGAAGACGGCCATGGCCTGCCCCACAATCCCTTTAACGCCCTGATCACACCACGCCCCATCGCGTGGATTTCAACTCAGGACGCAAACGGGGTGCGCAACCTCGCGCCATACAGCTTTTTCAATGGCGTGGCCTATGTTCCCCCGCAGGTCATGTTCGCTTCAACAGGAGTGAAAACAGACCAGGACGGCACCAAAGACACAGTCGCCAATATCCGCGCGACAGGTGTGTTCTGCGTGAACATTGTTGAAGCAGAGGCAGTTCATGCCATGAACACCACGTCTGGAGATCTGTCCGCTGAAACAGATGAGTTTCTGGCAGCCGGTCTGGAAGCGGCAGCCTGTGACACAATTAACTGCCCGCGTATCGCCAACACACCCGCATCTATGGAATGTAAAATGACCCAGATCGTAAAGATCGAAGGCGCGGCAAACTATGTCGTTATGGGCGAAGTGACCGGTGTTCATATTCGCGACAATTGCCTGCGCGATGGCCGATTTGACGTCACCACATTCCGGCCTCTCGCACGTTTGGGCTATCGCGATTATTCCATCGTTACAGACCTGTTTGAGCTGCAGCGCCCAGATGACTGACACCTTCCCAGACAAAGCACGGCCCAATCCCGTGACTCTACCAGATGGCTCTGTCCATCCGGGGACAGTCTTTCTGTCCAAGATCATCACGCACCCAAATTGGCATGTCGGGGATTACACATACGCATCGGATTTCTCGCCACCGGAAGATTGGGCCACTCATTTAGCGCCGTACCTGTTTCCAGGTGGGCGAGAGCATCTTTACATCGGTAAGTTCTACCAAATTGCACATGGTGTGCGATTTATCACGTCAGGAGCCAACCACGCTCAAACTGGCCTGACAACTTTTCCGTTCCCAATCTTCGACCCAGATCGCATCACCAGGTATCAACCTGACAGGCGCGACACTCAGATCGGACATGACGTGTGGATCGGGTACGACGCCATCATTTGTCCGGGTGCGAAAATCGGAAACGGCGCGATCATTGGAGCACGCTCGGTGATACGCGGCACGATACCACCTTACGCAATTGTAATTGGCAATCCCGGGCGGGTCGTAAGACAGCGATTTGACGACAAAACCACGGAATCGCTACAGGATCTCGCATGGTGGGATTGGCCTGCAGAACACATTGCAAATGCGTGGCCTGCATTGGAAATCGGTGATCTCGATCGGCTCAAGACGTTGCGCCCATAGTGCTCTCACGGGACGGTGGGCGGGGCGCATTTGCACGCATCAAGCGGGCAAACAGCGTCCGTCCTCGTCCCAACCTGTAACCGCTAGTGGCCTTCGCCAAACAATCCGCGCTGAACCGAATAATCAGTCGCGATTTGGTATTCAGGATCATCTGGTGCTTCATCAATGATCATACCTGTTTGGGTCAACAACGCCCGACAATCTCGGCTCAGATGACGCAAGTGCAACTCTTTTCCTTCATCTGCATATCGCCCTGCCAAGGTTTCAATCGCGTTCAACGCTGATTGATCCGCAACGCGGCTATCCGCAAAATCCACGAACACAACTTTGGGGTCTTTCTTGACATCAAACAACTCTGCAAACCCTTCTGCAGATCCAAAGAACAAAGGCCCCTCAACTTGGTACACTTTGGCCCCTTCGGGTGTCTCGTACGCTTTGGCGGTAATCCGGCTGGCGTTCACCCACGCATATTGCAGTGCTGAGACAATGACGCCGACAACCACCGCGACTGCCAGATCTTCAAGCACTGTCACAACGGTCACCAAAATGGTCACAAAACTCGCAAATTTGGTTGATACCCGCATGATGCGAAAGGTGTTCCAGGCAAATGTCCCGATCACAACCATGAACATCACGCCCACTAATGCAGCCAGTGGAATTTGCTCAATCAATGGCGATGCAAACAGAATAAAACTCAGCAGGAATAACGCCGCGGCCACACCAGCAATGCGCGTGCGCCCACCGGATTTCACGTTGATCATCGACTGACCAATCATCGCACAACCACCCATTCCGCCAAAGAACCCCGTTACTGTGTTTGCAATCCCTTGCGCCACACATTCTTGGCTGGCACCACCGCGTTGTTCCGTCATTTGGTTCACAAGGTTCAACGTTAAAAGGCTTTCAATCAAACCAATCGCCGCCAAAATCAGCGCATACGGGAAGATGATCCGGAGCGTTTCAAAGTTTAAAGGCACAGACGGGATGTGGAACGGCGGCAAGCCTCCTTCAATAGAGGCCATATTCCCCACGCGAGGGACATCCAGATTGAACCCAATCACCAGCAAAGCCACAATACCAATCCCAGCCAAAGGCGCAGGAATCGCGTTTGTAATCCGTGGCATCACCCAGATGATGAACATTGTCAGACCGACAAGACCCAGCATCAGGAACAAGGGCCACCCTGTCAGCCATTCACCACCAGACATGCCATGACCGTCCGAAACGGCCGTTCCCGGCACTTGGAATTGGGTCAGCTGAGCCAAGAAGATCACAATCGCAAGGCCGTTCACAAAGCCCAACATCACCGCATGCGGGACCAATCTGATGAATTTGCCAAGTTTGAACACCCCGGCAAGGATCTGCATAATTCCCATCAGCACCACAGTGGCAAACAGATACTCCACACCATGCTGTGCGACCAGCGCTACCATCACAACAGCCAAGGCCCCGGTTGCCCCGGAAATCATACCCGGCCGACCACCAATCAACGCGGTGATCAATCCAACCATAAACGCCGCATACAGCCCAACCAGCGGGTGCACCCCTGCCACAAAAGCAAAGGCCACGGCTTCGGGCACCAAGGCCAGCGCGACTGTCAGCCCAGACAGAATCTCGGTCTTGAGCATGATGGGAATGGGGCGCGTGTCAGACGCGGGTCGCAATGTCAGCGACAGGTTTCTTGCAAATTCAGTGTAACTTGAGTCAGCCAACGGACGGCTCCTTAGGGT
>CALHST010000060.1 GCA_938038825.1 uncultured Paracoccaceae bacterium
GACACACATGCAACCAGATTTTTTAACAGTCACAATTGATCGCGGGCGGGATGCAGGCGGGGTTCAAACAGAGTTTCAGGTGCCTGCATACGACAATCAAACAGTGTTGGATGTGGTGTCGTGGGTACAGCAGAACGCGGACCCGACGCTAAGCTATCGGTTTGCCTGCCGGGTTGGCATGTGTGGCAGTTGTGCGATGATGGTGAACGGGGTGCCGCGATGGACGTGCCGCACGCATATCTCCAAGGTGTTGGATGGGAACGCGGTCACCATTGGACCTTTGCGCAACCTGCCTGTGATCAAGGATCTGGCTGTGGATATGGATCCTTTTTTCGACAAATGGGTTGATGCCGAAGGGGTGCATCACGGTGGCTTAACCCGCGACGATCCAATTGCGCCCATCGACGAAACCAGCGCAGCGCGGGTCGAGGCAAATGCGGGGATTGAGTGTATCAATTGTTCGGTCTGTTATGCGGCCTGTGATACTGTCACAGGCAACCCGGATTATCTTGGTCCTGCGGCATTACAGCGGGCTTGGACCTTGCTGAACGACGCCAAAGACGACGGACGGGTCGCGATTTTGGATGCGGTGTCGGGCACGGGTGGGTGTCATAACTGCCATTCAATGGGATCTTGCACAGCCTATTGCCCCAATGATCTGGATCCGATGTCGGCGATTGCCGGTCTGAAACGCGAAACGGCCAAATCGTTTTTCAGGAAGGGGCGCTGATGCTGAACCTGCGCTTGTACATGCTGCAACGGATTACCGCCTTGCTGATGGCGCCTTTGGTGTTGGGGCATCTGGCGGTGATGATCTATGCGATCCAGGGCGGGTTGTCGGCGGCGGAAATCTTGGGCCGCACGCAAGGCTCGGTTCTTTGGTTTCTGTTTTACGGTCTGTTTGTGATCGCCGTGGCGATCCACGGGGCTATTGGGCTGCGCACCATCGCGTTTGAATGGGGCGGGCTCAAAGGCGTGGCCTTGGATGTCTTTATGTGGGCCGTGGGCCTTGGTCTTTTCGCTTTAGGAGCACGCGCCGTCTGGGCCGTGACCTTCGCATGAGCATGGCCAAAGGTATATCGTCGCGCGCGCACCCGCTTTGGCTGGCATATATCCTGCATCGTGTGTCGGGATTGGCTTTGGCGGTGTTCCTGCCTGCGCATTTTTGGGTCTTGGCCATGGCCATGACAGACCCGGCGCGGTTGGACGGATTTCTGGCCTTGACCGAAACGGGCATCGTCAAACTGGCAGAATTCGGGTTGGTGTTTCTGCTGGCGGTGCACATGTTTGGCGGCGTGCGGTTGATGGCACTGGAATGGCTGCCGTGGTCACCATCGCAAAAAACGCTGGCGGCGGGTGCTTTGGCGGTGTCGTTTCTGGTGGCGATGCTGTTTTTTATGAAGGCGGTGTAAGATGCGTGTTTCTGATATTGAACGGCATGACACAGATATCCTGATCCTTGGCACGGGTGGGGCGGGATTGTTTGCAGCCTTGCATGCACAGCAAACCGCGCCCAAAGGCACCAAGATTACCATCGCCGTGAAGGGACTGATTGGAAAGTGCGGTTGCACGCGCATGGTGCAGGGCGGGTACAACGTGGCGCTGGGTGGTGGCGACACAGTTGAACGGCACTTTATGGACACCATTCAGGGCGGCAAATGGCTGCCCAATCAAGACATGGCGTGGCGGTTGTGTGAACAAGCCGTGGTGCGCATCCGCGAGTTGGAAAACGAAGTCGGGTGTTTCTTTGATCGCAACCCAGATGGATCGCTGCACCAAAAAGCATTTGCGGGGCAAACCGCAGACCGCACGGTGCACAAGGGTGATTTGACCGGGATCGAAATCATCAACCGGTTGATGGAAAAGGTGCTCGCCTCTGGTGTGGAAAAGCTGCAGGAACACCGGGCAGTCGGACTGATCCCCACCAAAGACGGATCTGCCCTTGCTGGTGTACTGATGATCGACATGCGCACAGGGACGTTCCGCTTTGTGCGCGCCAAAACTGTGCTGATGGGCACAGGCGGCGGGCCGACCATGTACAAATACCACACACCATCAGGCGATAAGACGATGGATGGCTTGGCAATGGCCCTACGCGCGGGGCTTTCCTTGCGCGATATGGAGATGGTGCAGTTCCACCCGACTGGCTTGCTCGCCGGGGATCACACGCGCATGACCGGAACGGTGTTGGAAGAGGGGCTTCGTGGGGCGGGAGGTCAGTTGATCAGCCATGCGGGGCAGCGGTTTATGTTCGACTATGACGACAAGGGCGAGCGCGCTACGCGCGATGTGGTCAGTCGCGGCATTTATGCGGAAATGCGCAAGAACAATAACCCCGACCAAGAGGGCGTCTTTATTTCGATGTCCCATCTGGGCCCCGACTGGGTTGCCAAGAAGTTCAAAGGCATGGTGAAACGCTGCGCCGACAGTGGCTTTGATCTGGCTGCGGGCAAGGTCGAGGTGGTGCCAACCGCACATTACTTCATGGGGGGCGTGGTTGTAGACGTGGACACGCGCACCGCGATGGAAGGGCTGTATGTGGCGGGCGAAGACGCAGGCGGCGCGCATGGGTCCAACCGTTTGGGTGGCAACGGTGTGGCCAATTCGACCGTTTTCGGCGGGATCGCAGGGGACACGATGGGGGCGGATGTCGGCACCATGACATTGCGGGACCCGGACGAAACTGTTTTGGCCGCAGAACTGGAACGTGCCATCTATCCGCTGACCCGCAAGCCCGATCTTGTTTTGCCATTGCGCAAACAGCTGCAAGATCTGATGTGGGAAGAGGTCGGCGTGATGCGCACAGGCTCGGGTATGAAGCGCGGGTTAGATGGCATCGCGCAAGTGTCTGATGCGCTTATGGAAACCGGAGTTGCGGCTGACAATTTGGCATTCAACCTCACATGGCATGATTGGCTTAATCTGCGCTCCCTTTGCGATATCTCGGAGGTAATCACCAAGGCGGGGATTGCGCGGGAAAACTCGCGCGGGGCCCATTACCGCGAAGATTTTCCGGAGGCAGGAGCGATGGAAGACAGCGATTTCACAGTGGCGCGTCAGACGTCAGATGGCGTCCAGGTCACGCGCGAGCCGGTGGCGTTTAC
>CALHST010000061.1 GCA_938038825.1 uncultured Paracoccaceae bacterium
CGGTCCAAAATGCGCGCCAAAGCCGGATCGCCCTTGTCCACGGCCAAGCCTGCCTCGGACAAGCGGCGGCGCAGATTGGATTGCCCGGCTTGGTTCGACATCGGGATGATGCGCGCATTACCCGTCAATGCAGGGTCGATATGTTCATAGGTGGCCGGGTTTTTCAGGATCGCGCTGGCATGCAGCCCCGCCTTATGCGCAAACGCACCTGATCCGACATAAGCCGCCTGTTTCATCGGCACCCGGTTCAGAATGTCGTCGAGCATCCGCGAGATGCGGGTCAAATCGGCCAGCGCATCAACACTCACGCCGGTCACAAACTGGTCCTTGAAAGGTGCCTTTAACAGCAAGGTCGGGATCAGCGCAGTCAGGTTTGCGTTGCCGCAACGTTAGCCCAATCCGTTCAACGTGCCTTGGATCTGACGCGCCCCGGCAGAAACTGCCGCGAGCGAGCCCGCAACAGCCGTTTCGGTATCGTTATGGGTATGAATGCCCAATTTGTCGCCGGGGATGCCTGCCGCGATGACCTCTGCCGTGATGCGCCCGATGTCCTCGGGCAAGGTGCCGCCATTTGTGTCACACATCACCACCCAACGCGCGCCCGCATCCAATGCTGCACGCAGCGCGCTCAGCGCGTAGTCGGGGTTGGATTTGTATCCATCAAAGAAATGTTCGGCATCATACAGCGCTTCGCGACCGCTTTTCACAATATGATCAAAGCTTTGCGCTAGGTTGTCCAGGTTTTCGTCCAGCGTGATTCCAAGGGCTTCGGTCACGTGGAATTCGTGGCTTTTACCAACCAGACACACCGCTGGCGTGCCCGCATTCATCACGGCTGCCAGCACGTCGTCATTATCCGCCGAGCGGCCCGAACGTTTGGTCATCCCAAACGCTGTCATGGTCGCGCGGGTTTTCGGCGCTGCGTCGAAAAAGGCGGAGTCCGTGGGATTCGCACCCGGCCAGCCGCCTTCGATATAGTCGATGCCCAGATCATCCAACGCCTGCGCGATTTGGTGCTTTTCTTCGGTGGAAAATTGCACACCTTGAGTCTGCTGCCCGTCGCGCAGCGTGGTGTCGAACAGATAGAGCCGCTCTTTGGTCATGCCACACTCCTATTTCGCGCCCAAAAGCCGTAGCACGCAGTGATACGGCCAGCGCCCGACCGCCCCCCTGGGCGGGCGCTTTCAGCGCGACGCCCGCGGTCAGGCGCTGTCCTCTGTTGGTCGCTCATCAGAGGTCCTCCAGCTTGGTTGGGTCGAAGTTGGGACCAGGCACCAAATCAACTGTGTCCTTCGCCATCCGCACTTCAATACCTGCTTCCGAAAGGCGCGCTTTCAAAGCATCAACTTCCGAAAAGTCTTTTGTCTGCATCGCGGTCGTTCTCAACGCCTTTAGATTTTGCGAAATGTCATATAAATTCAAATCTTTAGGCACTGCCCAGTCTGGTGTTCCATTTTCATAGAAACCCAAAAGTGCCATATTGCGTCGTAGTTGATTGGCATCTCCCGCCGCGGATAATCTGTGGCATACGGAAATAGCCCCGGCAGTATTCAAATCATCTGTAAGAGCTTCCAAGAACGGTTCGTCATCTGGACCTTCAGAAAATTGCGGTCCTGCGTCCATGGCAACTGCATACCACTTTCTCAGCGTCTTCTCTGCCTCTTCCCTTTTCTTCTCCGTCCAATCCATCGGCTTGCGATAATGCGTGGACAGGAACACAAAGCGGATGACCTCGCCGGGCACGCCTTGCTCTAACAAATCGCGCACGGTGAAGAAATTGCCCAAGGACTTGGACATTTTCTTGCCCTCGACCTGCAGCATCTCGTTGTGCATCCAGACATTCGCGAAACCGTGGCCTGCGCATTTGGACTGGGCGATCTCGTTTTCGTGGTGCGGGAAGGTCAGATCGTTGCCGCCGCCGTGAATGTCGAACTTAGCGCCCAAAAGCTCTGCCGCCATTGCGGAACACTCAATATGCCAACCCGGACGACCCCGCCCCCATGGACTGTCCCAACCCGGCAACGCATCATCAGACGGTTTCCACAGGACAAAATCCATTGGGTCCTCTTTGTACGGTGCAACCTCGACCCGCGCGCCCGCGATCATGTCGTCAACAGACCGCCCCGACAGCTTGCCGTATTCCGCATAGGACCGCACCCGGAACAGCACATGGCCGTCCTTGGCATAGGCAAATCCATCGTCGATCAATCCTTGGATCATCGCCACCATCGGCTTGATGAACTCGGTCGCGCGGGGCATGGACGAAGGCTCCAATGCCCCCAACGCGTCCATATCCGCCAAATACCAACTGATGGTTTCATCTGCGCGCGCAGCAATCAGCTCTTCCAGCGTGCCCTCTACCCCCGCCTCTTTGCGGGCGAGCGCCGTTGCGTTGATCTTATCATCCACATCCGTGAAGTTGCGCACATACGTTACTGCATCTTCGCCGTAAACATGGCGCAGCAGTCGGAACAACACGTCAAACACAAGCACAGGGCGCGCGTTGCCGATATGGGCGCGGTCATACACCGTGGGGCCACAGACATACATGCGCACATTCTTTGCATCAATCGGCGTGAACGCCTCTTTGCGGCGTGTCGCGGTGTTGTAAAGTTTGATCTGTGTCATGGCGCCCTCTCGCGCAAAGTTGGCGCGGGCCTAGCAAGTCTGATCGAAAAGGAAAAGAAGAACCGGCCCGCTGATGGATCAGCAGGCAATAATGCAGCAAATGAAGCAGAGTGCACGGGTCATGACACGTGGGTAGCCCCCCACACCTGCCCACGTCAAGAGAGATTGACTTCGCCGCCCGACTCAGTCCCATTCACCGCCAAGACTTGGAGACGTCACATGCAAATATCACAGCGGTTTTCGGGACTCACCGGTGGCGGTTCGGATGGGTGGGATTTGTTCATCAAATCGCGCCGCATGATCGGTGACGGCGTGCCTGTGATCGAGCTGACCATTGGCGAACACGATATCCGTACCGCGGCACCGGTTTTGCAGGCCATGCATGACAGCGCCATGGGCGGGCACACAGGTTATGCGATGGTGCCGGGAACAGATGCACTGCGCGACACGGTGGCCGCGCGGGTGCAGACCCGGACCGGTGTGCCGACCACCCGCGACAATGTTCTGATCACACCCGGCGGGCAGTCCGCCTTGTTTGCGGCCCATGCTGCGGCTTGTGATCCGGGCGATGTGGCGCTGTATATTGATCCCTATTACGCGACCTATCCCGGCACCTTGCGCGGCGTGTCTGCCGTTCCCCGTGCAGTGCCCGCGCGGGCAGAAGAGGCTTTTCAACCCCGGATGGCGGACCTTGAAAAGGTAGCAAAAGACGCGCGGTCTTTGCTGATCAATTCACCCAACAATCCAACGGGCGTTGTGTATTCGGCCCAGACCATGGCCGGAATTGCCAAAGTTTGTCAGGATCATGATCTGTGGCTGATTTCGGACGAGGTCTATGACACGCAAATCTGGGAAGGCACGCATATCTCGCCCCGTGCCCTGCCCGATATGGCCGAACGCACACTTGTTGTGGGCTCTATGTCCAAAAGCCACGCGATGACCGGATCGCGCTGTGGATGGCTGATTGGACCGGAACAGGTGATTGCGGATGCGATCAACTTTGCCACCCATACCACCTATGGCGTGCCCGGATTTGTGCAGGACGCCGCAATGTTTGCCTTGCAACAAGGGGCTGCGTTTGAAACAGAGGTTGGCGCGCCGTTTCAGCGACGGCGCGATCTGGCCCGCGCGATTTTGGCCAAGCAGAACACTGTTGGACTGATCCCGTCTGGCGGGGCCATGTACCTGATGTTGGATATCCGCGCGACAGGCCTGTCAGGGGACGACTTTGCCGACAAACTTCTGATGGAACGCCATATCGCAGTTATGCCGGGCGAAAGCTTTGGTTTGGCCGCGGCGGGACATGTGCGTGTGGCGATGACCATTGCGGATGATGCCTTTGCAAAAGCGATCACTGATCTTTGCACATTCGCGGAAAGCCTTGTTCCTTCGCAATAAAACTGCGCGACACATCAGGGACGAACGGTCAGGATCTAAAAACGCACCCCGCCACGCACAGCGATGCTGGTTGCATCCACGCTGACGCCTGACTGCCCGATAGTGTTGAACTCACTTTGCAGGATTTCACCGCCAACATAGAAACGGTCGTTCAGCTGATAGGTCACGCCAACGCCCACAAACCCGCCCGTGTCGGACCCAAAGGTTGTTTCGATATCTGCAACGCCGCCCGTCACATACAGCAAGGTTCGGCCAAGGTCATATCCGCCGCGAATTTTCAGCCGCGCGATGCTGTCCACGGTGCCCGCAGTACCAAGGCTTAGATCCGTGCCATCAATTTCAATTTCGGTTCCCAAGACGAAACGACCAAAGTCATAATCATAGCCCACATGCAGGCCAAAACCGCCATCGTCGCCGTTTGCATTCACACCATCAAAATCAAGCGCCGATATCGACACGCCGGCAGAGCCGCCCGTCCATTGGCCACCCACACCAGAGGTCGCCTCTGGGTTAAGCGAAAACCCAAGGCGCGATTGATCCGGCTGGGCCGTATCCGCCAAAGCTGGCGACGACATGGACAACATAGCGGTCAAGATAAGCAAAGGTTTCATAGCGGCACCTGTTGGTTACGACCGGATCATCCGGTGTTAACCCTCAGATAGGCGCGAAATGAAACACATCCCAATCACAGAGTGGTGCAAAGAGTGTCACAATTGGCCGACGTTGAAACGCGCGCATTAACCTTATGACCCAAAACCATAAAAGGAGATTTGCAGACTGTAACATCCAATCACAAGAACGTCCATTTACGACACATGGTCGGAAACGGAACAGAAACCCGACCATGCGACAATACGCTCTGCCCAAGGGAGGACGCGCATGGTTCAGGCAGAGCTTTGCAAAATAGCATTGGTGATCCGCACAATCGGTGCGGAACGCGGACGCGCGGCACGAGGACGCCCTGAGCAGATGTGACATGCCACATCTGACCTTTCCTTATTTGCTGAGTAGACCCCATGACAGACCAATCCCCGATGAAAGCTTCTGGCCGTGCCGGTGGCCGTAACGCCCGCCGTGCCGCCCGTGCAGCCGCCCTGCCCGATCACATGCGCCCGGTCCGCCCCGGACTGACCGGTGGCACCTTTGCGCCCCTTAGCCCGGCAGAGGTCGAACGCATTCATGAAACAGCCCTGCAAGCATTGGAACAGATCGGGCTGGCAGATGCGCCCCCCAGTGGCGTTGCCTATCTGACCCAAGCCGGCGCCGTGCAAGGGGACGATGGGCGCATCCGCATTCCCCGCGCGCTGGTCGAAGACACCTTGGCCATGGCCTGCCGGGATATCCAACTTTGTGGCCGCGGTCCGGCCTATGATCTGGACCTCTCTGGCACCCGCGTTCATTACGGCACGGCTGGCGCGGCAGTGAATATGGTTGACGTGGATGGTCGCAACTACCGCGAAAGCACTGTGCAAGACCTGCATGACGCCGCCAAAATCGCGCAAAACCTCGACAATATCCATTTCCTGCAGCGTCCTATGGTGTGTCGCGACATTCCTGACAATCTCGAGATGGATCTGAATTCGATCTACGCCTGCTGTACAGGCACCAAGAAACATATCGGTGTGTCCTTCACCGAGCCCAATTTCGTCGCCCCCGCGTTTGAGCTGCTGCACATGATCGCGGGGGGCGAGGACGCGTGGCGTGACCGCCCGTTTGTGTCCAACACCAATTGCTTTGTGGTCCCGCCCATGAAGTTCGCGACTGAAAGCTGCGAAGTGATGGAACGCTGCATCGAAGGGGGCATGCCCATTCTGTTGCTATCCGCCGGTATGGCCGGGGCCACCGCGCCTTCGACCATCGCAGGGGCTGTGGTGCAGGCCGTGGCCGAATGCCTTGCGGGCCTTGTTTATGTGAATGCGGTGAAACCGGGGCACCCGGCGATCTTTGGCACATGGCCCTTTGCGCTTGATCTGCGTACCGGGGCCATGACCGTGGGATCCGGCGAGCAAGCCTTGCTGACCGGGGCCTGTGCTCAGATGCACAATTTCTATGGGCTCAGCGGCGGCTCTGTCGGGGGCGCATCGGATTCCAAAATGCCGGATATGCAGGCCGGGTGGGAACAGATGTGTTCCAACGTATTGGCCGGGCTGTCCGGTGTGAACATGGTTTACGAGGCCGCAGGCATGCATTCCTCACTTCTGGGATTTTGCCATGAAAGCCTGATCCTGGGGGATGACATTATCGGCCAAGCGATGCGCTGCGTGCGGGGTATTGAAGTCACCGAAGACACCCTGGCGCTGGATCAAATCCGCGACGTGTGCATGGGCGGCCCGGGGCACTATCTGGGCACCGAACAAACGCTGGCCCGGATGCAAACTGATTTCGTTTATCCCACACTGGGGGACCGCACGAGCCCCAAGGAATGGGCCGAACTGGGCAAGCCAGACCTGCTGCAAAAGGCCATCGCGAAAAAAGAACAGATCCTTGCCGCCCCCTCACCCGCAGCACTGGATCCAATGGTCGACATGGCCATCCGGGAAAAGTTCAATATCCACCTGAAACAAGGCTGACCACGCGCCCCTGCGGACAAAAACCCGTAGGGGCGTTACACCGCCATAAAACGCAAAATCGCGTCATTGCTTAGTGTCTGCGAAAGACCGCTTCGAGCCCAGACTCACCGATGCTGCAAGTTGGTCAAACGTCTGCTATGAGGTAGTGGTCGTATAAAAAACTCCGTAATGATAATGGGCGCGTTTTTATCGTCGCTGCCCAGCAACTAACCACAGAGGGATATGCCTTGATATTTGATACGATCCCCTATCGATCCAAAGAAGCCGAGTATTGGGAAGCTCTTGGTAGTAAAGTAGAAGAATATCACGGACCGTTAGATGACATCTCCGACTTAATGGTTCGAGGAACGGACAATGCGCACATCAGTGATGTCCTGCTAGCTGCTGAAGGCATCAACCAATATACGTCAGGGCATAGTTGCGATGCTACTTGCTTGTTGCCGATGGCTGACCTTGCCGAAAAGCTGGGAGGTATCTTTTTGGCAAAGAAGGCAAGATCGGCACATAAGACGATAAAAACGAATTCTGATTGGACCACTCAAGAGGTCGATGATTTCATCCACGACGCCCTTTTGGTTTTGACTGACGAAGAAATTGCGGAACGAACGCAGGTTCAAGCGAAAGCGGATCAGGCCTTTTTGAGAGCATTTGCGGAATGGCTCCAGTCGTATTTTCCACGCAAGGAAGTGGCGGACATCAACGCTTATCTGCGGGAAAAATGGACGCAAGTACGACAAACACATCCAGAGATATGGTGCGCGCATCAAATTGGCAAACTTGGACCAAGAATCAATGGGGAAACCGCCTTCGCGCTTCTCAAGCAGTGCGGTTTCGAAGGTGCCGCCAAAATCAGGACAGCAAAGCCAGCAGTCGACGCAACAGCACCTGTCCACTTCCTTTGGATCGAGACGACAGAAGGCCGGGAAATCGTCATCGTACGCTTTGCTGACGCTACGAGTTTACTGGACGTGGCTAGTTGGAGTGAGCTAGCCCGCACCCCTTCAAGTCCGCCCCTCAACAGCAAGACGCAATGGCTCGCAAGTCAAAATAAACAATTTATGATTGATCGAGATAGCCTCTCAATAGCAGAACCAAGGTTCCTCCGCCCGTTGCCCCGAAAACTAGTTTATTTGAATTAGCGGTCATTGGCACAGCAGCAGCAAATTGACGCTTTGTCCGCATAGTTGTCATCAGCGCTCAAAGAACACCGAAATAAACTTGTTGGGAACAATCTGAGATTACTCGGGCTGTGTTTCGCCGGCGCGGTGCCTTGCAAGGGCCTCTTTCAGGAACTTGCGGCCGGATTTTTCGGCCATGCGGGTACGTACGGCTGTTAGGAAGGCCTCTTCCAGAGTTTGTGACGAGGCCCCGAGGACCTCGCCCACTTTCATGAACAACCGATCATCGCCGAGTTCGTTTTGCACGGCAATGCAATCCTCGGCCAGTTTATTGGCCATTTCGGTTGTGGCTGTATCGAC
>CALHST010000062.1 GCA_938038825.1 uncultured Paracoccaceae bacterium
GTCCGCAGGCGTAATGGCCAAAAACTCGTCCGCTGCGATTTCGGGGCGGTTGAGGGCGCGCAGCACTTTGCGCCCATAAGGGCCGGACAGCAGTGCGATGCCTTCGGGGGCGAGCTGTTCGCGCGCGCCCTGATTTTGGCGCAGCCGTTTTAAAGGGTCACGTTGATCAAACAGCAGGGCCTGTACCACATCGCGGGGCACCACCACGTCCAGATTTTCACGAAAGAACTGCGCGGCGCGGACCGTGCCGGGGTGGACTTTGCGCAGCAGGGTAAAGGATTGCATATCAAAGCGCCGCCAGACCGACGGGGGATAAAGCGCGCCATCCACCAGCCACAGCACGTTTTCCACGGCTTGGGATTTCACGCCCCGTTTGCCATCCCGGTTGGGCGCGTTCAGGTAATCCTGGCGCGCCAGCATCAGACCCAGCCAACAGGTGCTTTCGGCCTCTTTCGAGTTGATCACAAGGCAGGGGTCTTCGTGTTTGTAGGTTTCAGGCGGGATCATCCAGCTGTTATCGAGGGTGTTTTTGATGTCCACGTCTTGGCCGTGGATTTCCAGATCGCGGATGCCTTTGGGGGCACCCAGAAAATCGCGCACGTAATGTTCGATTTTGAGACCCACAAAGGTTTTTTCCACATTGTCCAGTTCGCGGATTTCCGTGCGCCCGGTGCGGATGGGGTCCAGCACAAAGTCGATGGCGTCACGGATGGCCTGTGGAAAGGCGTCTTGCACACGGGTTTCACTGCCTGCCAAGTCAAAGATGCCAGCCCTGATTTTGGACAGGGCGTCAAAGTCGGGGTGACCCGGCTGAACGATTGAGGGCAACATGCGCATGGCGGGACACTAGCAGACTGCGCAGGGATTAGGCGACAGAGTAGAGACGCCGCGCAGACAGGGCCGCGTTGAGTTGCTGACCAACGGCTTGCGCCACGGGCGGCGGGAAGGCGTTGCCGACTTGGCGATAGGCGTTGGTTTTGGCCCCGGTAAAGTGCCAGTTGTCAGGGAAGCCTTGCAGTTTTGCGACCATTTGCACCGTCAGGCGGGGCATCCCAACAAAGTCCTTTTCTGGCGCTTCCGGGGCAATGGTGCGCCCTTCAACCCCAAGAGAGGCCCATGCGGCGCGTGCACGTGTTGGGCCCAGATCAGGGCCGCCGTGTTTCTTGGAACCACCGACAATGGTCGGCGCGATTTCATTGGCCTGTTTCGCCCATGCTTTGGCACCGGGCCAGCCATTGGCGCGCATCATCGGCAACAGGGTTTCGCCCACAGTTGGGGATTTGATCTGTCCGGGGATGGGCCACTGGAAGTGATCGGCACGCTCTTCGCGAATGGCCATAATCACCACGCGGGGGCGCAATTGGCAGACACCAAAGTCGGACGCGTTCAGCAACTTGGGTTCAGAATGATAGCCCAGCTTTTTCAGCTGCTTTTTAAGGTGCTGACGGTAATCCGCGAACACCGCGTCAAGAAATCCACGCACATTTTCGAACATCACAGCTTGGGGGCGGATCGCATCAATGATGTCGATGGCATCATCAAACAAGTTGCGCTCATCCGCTTGGCCCAATTGCTTGCCCGCTTTGGAAAACGGAGGGCAGGGCAGCCCACCGGCCAACAGGTCGATGCCCTTGAAATCGGCAGAGCGGTCTTTGAACAGGCGCATGTCCTCTTCCAGGACATTCCATTGGGGGCGGTTATGGCGCAGGGTGTTGCAGCAATGCTTGTCGATCTCGACCAGACCTTCATGCGCAAAGCCGGCCTTTTCCAGACCCAAAGCTTGCCCACCTGCTCCGGCGCAGAGTTCCAGGGATGTTAACATTGCTCGCCCTTTTTTACCCAAGCTTACGCTTGTGTCTTGTTAGGATCCAGCTTTAACGGGTTTGGCTGATGTTCTCAATACGTTCTTGTGGGTAAGTTGGCAAAATCTTGATTATGATCGTGGTGATCAGAGTTTGCGCAGCAGATCCGGGGTGGGCCACGCGTCAGCGGGCAAGCCCAGACGCTGTTGTTCCTGTTGCACGGCTTGGCGGGTGCCTGCTCCGAGGATACCGTCGATTTTGCCCACGTTGTGGCCGCGCGCTTGCAGCTTTTGTTGCAGTTGTTTCATTTGGTTGCCGTTCAGCCCGGTATCGGGTTTGCCCGCGTCATAGACAGGGGCACCTTCGATGCGGGTCGCGAAATAAGCTGCCGTCATCACATAGGTGAAGCTTTGGTTCCAATCGAAATAGACGTTGAAATTGGGATAGGCGAGGAAGGCGGGGCCTTTGTGCCCTTGGGGCAGGATCAGGGATGCGGGCAGGTTGGCCAGTTTGCCGTTGCGGGCTTTGACACCCAGTTTGCGCCATTGGGCGGTGGACAGTTGGTTGGCGACGCCGGACAGGGACCAGTCCATTTGTGCGGGCACGCTGACTTCTTGCAGCCACGGCTGACCGGGCGCCCAGCCAAAGCTGCTCAGCATTTTGCCACCTGACGCAAGGGCGTCTGCAGGCGAGGATTTCAGGCTGACACGGCCATCGCCATCCGCGTCCACACCGTTTTCGATGATGTCCGCGGGCAGCATTTGCACCATGCCAATTTCCCCCGCCCATGCGCCGGTGGTTTTGGCAGGATCAAAGGCACCGCTTTCGAAGAGTTCGAGTGCGGCAAAGACTTGGGGGCGAAACAGATCAGGGCGGCGGCAATCATGAGACAGGGTGATCAAGGCGTTCAACGTGTTGAAGTTGCCTTGAAACGCGCCGTAGTCGGTTTCAAACGCCCAGAAGGCCAGAAGCACACCGCGCGAAAGGCCGTATTGCCGTTCGATTTGCGAAAAGATGGCGTCGTGTTTGCGCCCCAGCTTGCGACCTTGTTCAAGACGGGAATTTGAAATGAGGCGGCGCGAGAATTCGATAAACGGTTTTTGAAACACCCCTTGGGCGCGGTCGGCCTGCAGCACTTTTTTGTCTTGGCGGGCACCTGCAAAGAACTTGGACACGGTGGCTTTGTCGTGGCCTTTGCTGCGCGCTTCGTTGGCGAGACCTTTTACAAAGCTGGAAAAATTGCCGCCGCATTGGGCATGGGCTGCTGCGGGCAATGCAAGAGTGAGGGCAAGGGCCAAAGCAAAACGCATGGAAAGAAAACCTTTATATAAACTGTGCCGCTGGAATAAGCAGTAGAAACAGTAGAAGCAGAATGACAAAAAGCGCCCAGACCCGCCAGAGGTGATGGACGGCTTTTTCGATATCTGTTGCGCTCAAGGCGTGGCGCCCCATTGGGTTGACCCATGGCAGATCCTGAAGGATGCCATGATAAACACGGGGGCCCGCAAGCGCGATGTTCAGCGCGCGGGCAAGGGCGGCTTCGGGCCAGCCGGCATTGGGGGATTTGTGACGGCGGGCTTCGGTGATGATGGCCGGCCATGCGCCGTGTGCGCCCCCGGTGAGCCAGAACAGGGCTGCGGTCAGGCGGGCGGGGATCCAGTTCAACAGATCATCTAGACGCGCCGCGGCCCAGCCAAAGTTTTCGTGACGGGGCGTGCGGTAGCCGATCATACTGTCGGCCGTGTTGATGATTTTGTAGACAAGGATACCGGGCAATCCCCCGATCAACGCCCAAAAGGCGGGGGCAATTACGCCGTCACTCAGGTTCTCGGCTCCGCTTTCGATGGCCGCGCGCGCAACATCGGGGGGTGTCATGTCAGCAGTGTTCCGGCTGACGATCATGGCCACAGATGCACGCGCGGAGGGTAGAGACAGGCGTAAATCCCGGGCAACGATTTTGATGTGCTGCACCAAAGACTTTTGGGCGAGCAGGATCGCCGTGAACAGGATTTCCGCAAGTGGCCCAAGTTGGGACAATATGAGCCCCGAGGTCACAGCGATGATCACCAAAGCGATCACCACTATCAGACCGGCCAAACGGGTGTTGTTGTTCACATGCCTATCGGCCCAGCCAATGGCACGGCCCATCAAAACGGCAGGATGTGGTGCGCGGGACCACAGCCAACGGGGTTCACCCAGCAGCGCATCCAACGCCATCGCTGCGATCAGAACCCAAGGTGCCATTACGCCGCAAGGGCCTTTTCAAGGCGGGGCCATGCATCGGCGGGCGGCAGGCCAAGGCGGACCCAGCGGTCCGAATAGGGAAAGATCCGGGACCAGATGTGATGCGCGCCCAAATGGTCCTGAACGGCTTGGGCGTTGTGTGTGTCATAGAGCCGGAACAAGGACGTGCCCCCGACGGGCGGTGCCCCAAAGCCGATCATCAGATCGTCCAATCGCTGGGCATCGCGATCCAACCGGTCCCGTGTTTGCTGCGCCCATGCCTGATCCCGAAGCGCCTGCGCACCCACCCGCAAAGCAGGGCCCGACACGGCCCACGGGCCAATCGCATCCCGTAAGGTTGCGATAGTTTCGGGACGGGCCAAGGCAAAGCCCAATCGCAAACCCGCGAGGCCCCAGAATTTGCCAAAACTCTTGAGGATCACGCCTCCGGGTTGGGCCGCACGGTTCAAAAGACTGTGATCAGGACAGATATCGGCAAAGCTTTCGTCGATCACAATGTTGGGAAGGGCGACGTCTTGTGTGCGCCACAATCGCCCATCGGGGTTGTTTGGATGAACAAGCACTGCGACGTCTGTTGACGCTGTCATTGTGTCCGCCACAGACCAGCCATGGGCGCGAAACGCGGCGGCGTGTTCGTTGTATGTCGGGGCGGGAATGCTGGCTTTTTTGCCTTTGAAAACAGAAGGCATAGCTGCAATCAAAGAGGACGCACCGGGGGCTGCGAGGATGTCTACGCCATCCGGAACATTCCAGAAGCTGCGGGCTGCCACAATCAGCGCATTTTGGGCTGCGGCATCCGGCAAGGCTGTCCAATCTTGGGACGTGAAATGCGCAAGCGGGTAGGGCAAAGGGTTAATGCCCGTTGAGAGATCGACCCAGGTTGCGCGATCTCCACCCCAGCGTGCAATTGCAGCGTCTAAGCCGCCTCCATGGTCGCGCGGGGCAGTTAGCGAGTCGCTTTGTCTCATTTTTTCTCTAACCCGCGTGGAAATTTGGCTGAGAGGTCGCCGAAAATTTGCGATTTTGCAAGCAACTCGGCGGGATTTGGCCCAAAAAATTGGGAACCGTTAACCATTTGGGCAAGTTAATCCTCTATTAACTTGTTTGACCGCAAGTGGGCGGTGGGAAGACGAGTGGCGGGGGTGTGCCAACCGCAAGACGACTGGCACGGAGGAAAGATGGACGTTTTAATCGTACAAAGTGCGCCCGAATTGGGTTTTGTGTGGCAACGCCACCTGCAGCGATGCGGGATGTCGGTGCGCGTAAGTGAAAGCCAGGATGAGGCGATAGACGCCATCATCCATAAAGTACCGGATGTGATCGTTTTAGATCTGGTGCTGAAATCTGGATCAGCGTTGGCTGTGGCGGATTATGCGAACTATCGCTGTCCCGGCACGCAGGTGATCTTTGTGACCAACACCCGGTTCTTTTCGGATGGGTCAATCTTTGCACATGCGGGGAACGCATGCGCCTTTGTTCAAACCGCGACCCCGCCCGAGGACTTGGCCGCGATGGTGGAACATTACGCTGTGGCGCGTTAATCGCGCCCGTGCGGTTCCAGGAAATTGATATCAGGATTGATCGGCAGGATTCGATGCGGATTGATGCTTTCGTGGCTGTAATGATAGTGGCGCACGATGTGATCCATATTGATGGTCTGGGCGACGCCCGGCCATTGATACAATTCGCGCGTATAGGCCCATAGGTTGGGGTAATCCACGATCCGTTTGCGGTTACATTTGAAGTGCAGGTGATACACGGGATCAAATCGCACAAGGGTGGGAAACAGTCGCCAGTCGGCTTCGGTAATCCGGTCGCCCATCAGATAGCGATGGGTCGACAAACGATCCTCTAGCCAATCCAGTGTATCAAACAACGGGGCGACTGCGGCATCGTACGCGGATTGTGTGGTGGCAAAGCCGGATTTGTAGACCCCGTTGTTGAAGGTGTCATAAATACGGGCATTCACCGTTTCGATGTCCTCGCGCAGCTCGGTTGGCCAGAAATCCAACGTGTTGCCTGTGATGCCGTCAAAGGCCGAATTGAACATGCGGATGATTTCAGAACTTTCGTTGCTGACAATCGTTTCGCGTTGTTTGTCCCACAGGATCGGTACGGTCACACGGCCGGAAAAGTTGGGATCGGCTTTGGTATAGATCTGATGCAGCAACTCAAAGCCATGCAAGGTGTCACCGGTGGCGCCGATATCGTCTGTTTCGAAGGTCCAGCCTTTGGACAGCATGTCAGGATGCACAACCGAGACATCAATCAGATCGTTGAGATCCTTGAGGGTGCGAAAGATCATGGTGCGGTGCGCCCACGGGCAGGCATTAGAGATATACAGGTGATAGCGGCCCGCTTCGGCTTTGAAGCCATCTGTGCCCGACTCACCCGCGAATCCCTCGGGCGTAATCCAGTTTCTGAACTTCGCAATGGACCGTTCGAACTTCCCACCTGTCGATTTTGTGTCGTACCAGGTGTCATGCCAGACGCCGTCTACCAAAAGGCCCATCTTTTTTCTCCACGAATTTCTGCTTGCGCAAACCTAGAGATCGCGGGCGCAAACGCCTATATTTGTTGACGCGCAGGGTCTCTGCGCCCACGCACATTGCTGCAATGCGGCAGGGGTGAGACGATTTTTCACAAAAATGACGTAAAATTTTTAATTGAAATTCAAAGTCTTGCTGACAGATGATAGACGTCTGTGAAGGAGTGTTGATCATGAGTACCTATGTACCTGACGCCGTACAGGCCGGTTTGGATAATGCCCGCATCAAGCGGATGAAGACTGCGTCAAAGTTGCGGATCCAAACTGCAGATGGGTATTTCCGTGTTTTGCGGTTGTGGAACGATGGCTTTTCGGTGGCTGCAGAAGATGCGCCGCATCTGCGGGGATATGTGGATCTGTATGAAGGTCCATCGCAATTGTTTCAGTGCCTGATTGTGGCATCGCGCGAACAGGACGGCGAGATGCAGTATGACTTCAAGCGCATCACAGCAGTTGCAACAGCGCCCGCGCTTGATTTCGCCACCGAGGTGGAAACCCCGGTAGCCTTGATCGACAAAGCCAATCTGACTGCCTGATCAGATGTTCACACGGTATGCTGTTTATGTCGTTCCAGACGGAGTCTGGGGCGATTTTGGTGCGTCCTGGTTGGGGTGGGACAGCCGGACCGGAATCGCCTTGGCGCAGACCGTTGCGGCCCAAAAGGCGCTGACGGAACGGCCCCGAAAGTACGGATTTCATGGAACACTCAAACCGCCGTTTCGATTGGCGGAAGGCGCGCGTGTCGACGATCTGGCAGACGCGACCCAAAGCCTGTGCGCGACATTCACACCGCTGACGTTGGGGTCTGTGCAATTGGTGCAGCTTGGCAAATTTTTCGCCATGATCGCGCCAGATGATCACGCGGCGTTGCGCCAAATCGCGGATCCGGTGGTGCAGGAGCTGGAACCGTTTCGCGCGCCGCTGACTGAAGAGGATCTTAAACGCCGCCGCCGCAGTCATTTAACTGACAGGCAAGAGGCGCTGTTGGTCCAGTATGGGTATCCCCATGTCATGGACGCATTCAAATTCCACATGACGCTGACGGGCCCCACGGGGGATGGGGATACAGTCCGCCCGATGTTAGAGACCGCATTAGAGCCTGTGCTAACAACGCCGTGTGTTTTGGACAGCCTGTGCCTGTTGGGAGAGGCACAGGATGGGCGCTTTCATGTGTTGGAGCGCTTTGCCTTTGGCGGTTAAGGCCCCGCCGCGTTATTGCAGATCAGAAAACGCCTCGGCCATGCGGTCCACGGCCTGTTGAATCTGGGCACGGGGCATGGCGATGTTAAAGCGCAGGAAGCGTTCGCCGCCTTTGCCAAATGTGGGGCCATGGTTCACGGCAATCCGCGCTTTTTCCTGAACGCGGGCGGTGAATTCGGACATCGCCATTCCGGTATCTTCGAAATCAACCCAGCTAAGGTACGTTGCGGCCATATCCATACTTTTAAGGCCGGGAATGGCGTTGATGCCGGCATCAAACAGTTTGCGGTTGCCATCCAGATAGGTGCACAGCCCATCGACCCAAGTTGCGCCTTCGGGGGAATAGGCGGCTGTGGCCATGAACAGGCCAAAGGAGTTTGGTGACAAACCCAAAGCGGCCATGCGCCCGGCAAATTTGGCGCGCAGGGTTTCATCAGGGATGATTACGTTGCCGGAATGGCTGCCCGCGATGTTAAAGGTTTTGGTGGTGGCGGTCATCATGACCAGCCGATCTGTGATCCCGTCGATGGCGGTCATGGGGATATGGGTGTGGCCGGGCATCACAAGGTCATGGTGGATTTCGTCGGACACCAAGATCAGATCATGGCGCTGGGCAAAGGCGGCGACCCCCTCCAGTTCGGCCCGTGACCAGACGCGTCCGCCGGGATTATGCGGCGAACACAGGATCAGCAAAGATTCGTTGCCGGTCATCTGCGCGTCATAGGCATCGAAGTCCATTTCATACGTGCCATTGGTGTTCACCAGCGGGCACTCCACCACCGTCCGGTCTGCGGCTTCGATCACGCGGGCAAAGGCGTGATATACCGGGGTGAACAGCACAACCCCGTCACCGGGTTTGGTAAAGGCATCCACGCACATGCCGGTTCCATTGACCAACCCGTGTGTGGTGAAAATAGAGGCCGGATCCAGATCCCAGCCGTGACGCGTGGACATCCACCATTGGATCGCAGCGCGGTATTTGGAATCATCCCCGAAATAGCCCATGATTCCGTGATCCACTTGGCCTTGAACAGCGTCCAGCACACATTGCGGTGGCTTAAAGTCCATATCAGCCACCCACATGGACAAACCATCATCCGGGGACACGCCATAGATCTTTTCCATCCCATCCCACTTGACGCAGTGGCTGCCTCGGCGGTCGATGATTGTGTCAAATCGGGGATCGGCATTCATGGCGGGGGCGCTCCTATCTATCAGTTGCGCCAGACCCTATCGAAGAGAAGCTGGAGATCAACCCGCATTGCACCCCCCGCTGGGCTTCGCTAAATCAGTGCCCATGAAACTGCCTATTTTGATCCACCCCGACCCTCGCCTTAAGAAAGTGGCTGCTGAAATTGTCGACAGTTCTGATGAATTGCGTCAGTTGGGCAAAGACATGTTGGAAACGATGTATATGGCGCCGGGCATAGGGCTTGCGGGGCCACAAGTGGCTGTCAGTAAACGCATTATCGCGCTGGATTGCCAAAAAGCTGACGAAGAACCGGCGCGCCCTTTGATTATGTTGAACCCCAAAGTGCTGTCATCTTCAGAGGAATTGAACACCTATGAAGAAGGCTGTTTGTCCATCCCGGACCAATATGCGGATGTGACACGTCCCGCAGAGGTTGACGTGGAGTGGATGGATCTGGATGGGACCTTGCAGCGGGAGGGTTTTGATGGGTTATGGGCCACTTGTGTGCAGCACGAGATCGACCATCTTGAGGGGAAATTGTTCCTTGATTACCTGAAGCCATTGAAACGTCAGATGATCACCCGCAAAATGATAAAGCTTAAGAAAGAACGTGCGCGGGATGAGGCATGACATGTGACCCCGGCCATCTGAGGTTTGTTTTGAGGCCCTGCGGCACAATTTCGGGTCCAAATGGGCCTTTCAATGCATTGATATTCAAAAATGATCCATATTTTAAGGACGCAGAATGAGCACACTTCCGATCCTAAGATGGCCCGACCCAAGGTTGAGTGTCATATGTTCCCCGGTTGGAGAAATCTCGCGGGACGTCGACGTGCTTGCGCAGAACTTGCTGGATACGATGTACGAGGCCAATGGGCGCGGTTTGGCGGCGCCTCAGGTGGGGCAGATGCGGCGGCTTTTCGTGATGGATGCGTCCTGGAAAGAAGGACGGCCAGATCCGCAGGTTTTTGTGGACCCCAAGATTTTAGAGGTCAGCGAAGAACGGGCCAGCAGTTCGGAAGGCTGTTTGTCGATCCCCGGCATTCTGGCAGAAGTGCGCCGCCCTGCGAAGGTCAAGCTGGTGTGGACTGCGTTAAGCGGGTCGGAGTTGACGCAAAGCTTTGATGGGTTTGCGGCGATTTGCATTCAGCATGAGTTGGACCATTTGAATGGGATTGTGACCTTTGATCGTTTGAAAGGCGCGCGCAGGGAACGGGCAGAAGCGGAATACAAGGCCCTGTCATGACAGTGCGCACGATCCTGCGTTGGCCGGATAAGCGGCTGCGCACAGCAGCAGACCCCGTGGCGGACGTGACCGCGGACATTCATCAGATTTGGCAGGATATGGTGGACACCATGGATGCGATGCCGGGCGTGGGGCTTGCGGCACCGCAAATTGGGGTGATGCTGCGTTTGGCGGTGGTGGACGTGAGCCCAGAACGCAATCGCCGCATTCTTCTTGCCAATCCCGAGATTTTGGACAGCTCGGACGAGATGCGCGGGCATGAAGAGGCCTCGCCCTGTTTGCCCGGTGTTTCTGCGCGATTTGAGCGGCCACGCAAAGTGGTGGTGCGGTTTTTGAACCGGGATGGGGTGATCATGCGGCGGGATTTCGAGGATCTGGAAGCAACGTCGATCCAGCATCAGATCGACCATTTGAATGGCAAGATGTATTTCGCAAATCTCAGCAAGATGAAGCAGACGATGCTGCTGAAAAAGGCAAAGAAGGCAAACGCGTGAGAGTGATTTTCATGGGCACGCCGGAGTTTTCTGTTCCGGTATTAGAGGCTTTGGTGGATGCAGGGCATGAGGTGGTTTGTGCCTATTGCCAGCCGCCCCGCCCTGCAGGTCGTGGCAAGAAGGATCGCCCGACCCCGGTGCATCTGCGCGCACAGGCGCTGGGCATTCCGGTGCGCCATCCAGTGTCCGTGAAAACGCCAGAGGCGTTGGCAGAGTTTGCCGCATTGGATGTGGATATCGCAGTTGTTGTGGCCTATGGGCTGATTTTGCCGCAAGCGATTTTGGATGCGCCGAAACGGGGATGTTTGAACATTCATGCGTCGTTGTTGCCGCGGTGGCGAGGGGCTGCGCCCATTCATCGCGCGATTATGGCAGGGGATGCCGAAACGGGCGTGTGCATCATGCAGATGGAGGCGGGTTTGGATACAGGGCCTGTTTTGTTGCGTGAGGCTGTGACGATTGGGGCAGAAGAAACAACGGGTCAGCTGCATGACCGGCTTAGCGCATTGGGCGCAGGGGCGATTGTGCGGACTTTGGAACAGCTGGACGGGCTGGAGCCTGAGGTGCAGCCCGAAGACGGGGTGCGTTACGCCGCCAAGATCGACAAGGCAGAGGCGCGCATAGATTGGTCCTTGCCCGCAGTTGAGGTGGACCGATCAATTCGGGGATTGTCGCCGTTTCCCGGCGCATGGACCGAATGGAACGGGGCGCGGCTGAAAGTGCTGGCAAGCCGGGTTGAAGACGGTGTCGGCCCGCCGGGCACTGTTCTGGATGATGCGCTTTTGGTTGCATGTGGCAGCGGTGCGGTGCGGCTGACGCGGCTTCAAAGGGCTGGCAAAGGGGCGCAAGACGCGTCAGAGTTCCAGCGAGGCGCAGCAATTGCTGCCAAGGAAAGGCTGTAACATGTTTCCAACGCTGATGGGCACTGTGGTGATCGCGGGGATTGTTGGCTATGTGGCCGAGAAATCCAAGTTCACCCATAACGGCATCGTTCAAAGCATCATCATCTGCATTGGCGGTGCGTTTCTGTTTTACTTTGTGCGGATCATGTTTGGCTTTGGGTTCTCCTCGCCGGGGATGAATGCGATTGTGTCTTCGATCGGGGCACTGATCATAGTGCCGTTCCATTGGAGGAAATGACATGCCGATTTTAATGCTGATTGTTGTGGGGGCGGCGGCTGGATTTTTGGCCACGCGGTTGATGAAGATTGAAGCGAATATCGCAACGACCGTCGCCGTGGGCATTGTTGGTGCCTTGCTGGGTGGCGTGTTGTTGCAGGTCGCTGCGGGCGTTCTGGGGCTGCTGGGTGGCCTTATTGGTGCGATTTTAGGATCGATGCTCGTGATCTGGCTGTGGCGTCAGGTGCGCAAGTAAGCAACGTTTGACAGCGGAGCCCGCCTTTGGCGGGCACGACATGTTTTGGGGGGCGTTGCCCCCGTCCTGCGGACTCCCCCAAGGTATTTGTGACCAAAAGAACGATTACAGAAGGGTCTGTTGGATCCATGTGAGGGCGTTTTGGTATTCTGGGGCGCAGATGGGGTGTGGGTTTTCGGTGGGGTGCCAGCTGAATTGACAGAGGTGTCCGTCGTCGTGATTGCTGTGATGTTGCCAGCGGTCGCGGACGGGTGGTTTGATGCGGCAGAGGCCGAAGTGCCAGCGTGTGCCAGATTGGATGGTGTCACTGTGGCCCAGCGGTGTGGCGGCGATGGTTTCCAGCCCAGACTCTTCGATGAGTGCACGCATGGCGGCGCGGATAGGGGGTTCGCCGGGTTTCACACGGCGTTTGATCACTTGGATGCCTGCATGGGGATGGTGCAGCA
>CALHST010000063.1 GCA_938038825.1 uncultured Paracoccaceae bacterium
AGAGTGGGTAATTGCCCAAAGATATGAAGCGTTTCCGAAATACTTGTAGAGAATGCACATAGCACTGCTGCGTATGACGCCGCTTTATCATTCACCCACAGACGGCTAAATCTGAATACGCCAATAATCAGGATCCCAATGGCTAAGAGTTGAAGCGCGATAAATGCGATGCGCATATCCATTAAGCGCATCAGAATCCCCAAGGCTTGATGGCTTCCTGGGGGATAGGCAGTAACTGTAAAACCAGTGTACCAACGTGTTTCCCATGGATCGAACCACGATGTTAGATAGTGGTTTCCGAAAAACATATGGATGTAAGAATCGTAGGTCTGCCCATAGGTGAACGGCAAGAGCGCCCCATGAAACATGAGTGCCAGTAAGATCGCTAGATATGTCCACGACCTTGCCGTCATATTAGGATACCAGTTTCTCTTCTTTTGATGGCATCAGGATGATTCCTAACAACGTTGCCGCACATGCAATTTGAATAAGCAACTTTAAGCGGAAATAGGTGTATAACCCGATTTCAGGAAAGAAGTGATTAACTGCCGAGAGCGAAACGAATTGGATTACCCCAAAGCATAAAACAACGACCGCGGAGAAACTTTTGCCCTTGGCAATTTGGTAAATCGCACACAGGTGACTGCCAATAAAAACTGCACCCGTGAGAGCGCTTATCCAAACGATTGAAGAAAGGGCCAAATACTCTCCCCCTAGCATAATGCGTACAATCAAATCGGAGTTGGGTAGAATAATAACTATTGAGCACATGGTGATTATAGAAATTGTCCCCAAGAGCATAAGCAATTCCCGAGGAGATTTTTGAACATCTTTTTTCTTTGCGACAAGGGGCTGAAGAATGGTTGAGCAAGATAGAAAGGCAAAAAAGAAGACGCGCTGGATGAGAAGTAACCCCGCAACGAGACCAGCAGTTTCAGGTGAAGAACTGGCCTTTGCGATGAGAATATCGCTGTCCAAGACCAAGACTTGAGCGATCTGCAAAATCAAGTACGGCAAGGCGACCACGCCAAGTGCTTTTGTTTGTGGGTCTAGGGCAGGCTCTGTTCGCAGGTTAAGTGGGTTTACGTCCTCTTTGCGCATTGAGAAAAAGAAGCCCGCCAAAATAGAAAGGCCTACAGCCGCTGCGATCCCAGCTAATCCAAACCCCATTCGCCAGAGGATCAAACTTCCAAAAAGTCGAATTGCCCATTCAGCTTGAATTGAAAGAATGATTTTTGGTAAATCAATCAATCCTTGCGTTAGGCCTCTGTAAATCACCATTGGTAGAAAGAACGGAATAGCCAACGCCAAGACACAAAGCGCCATTGACGAAGAAAAGTTCAATGCCCCGGCAGTGTAGTTTGCCAATGCGATGACAATGAACATGATTGGAATCGAGAATTTTAAACTGTGCCAAGATATTGCTTTCGCCCGTTGACGACTCCGATGAATTATATCTTCTTTTGCTGTCAATTCGGCAAAGGCAAACTGTAGCGCGCCAAGGAATGACAATACGCCGAGCTTTAACGTGAGCAGAAGTGTGAGATCGGCAAAGGCTGCCGGACCCATAATGCGGGCAAATACCATATTGAAAACAAGGTTGGCAGCATTCGCGATATTCGCGGAAATGAATAGCGCTGCAGCGGGCCCGATTAATGTGTTTGAACGTAAAGATCGGAAATGTAGTGTGAGAGATCGGGACACCTTACGCCTCCGACAATGAGAAACGGGAATTGTTCGTAAAGTGGCTCGGGAGACGTGTCAGAATTGTGCAGTTAAAGAGTGCAGTAATAGAGGAACGTCTTGCTGCAGATAAAATTTCAGCATCTTCGGGGAGGTAGATAGACACCTCCTTACCTTGCGCCAAAAGCCGTTCACAAACTTCTGTGAGCGTCGTGAAAACAGATGGTCCCAGCGTTTTGACACCTGAGAAGTCCAGAGTGATGTGACGCCTTTCTTCTGAGACTATAGCTTCCATCGAACGAATGCTCTGTGCACTCAAAGCCTCTCCAGACCGAAGATGTTGGGTAAAGGACGGTGAGGGCGTGATGCGTCTGTTTTGAAAACAAGCTCTAATTTTCCATTGATTAAATATCAGAGACGTCATCTTTAGGCCGCCCTTGACGACATCTGAAAACTTTATGTTGGATCCAGGAATCTCGGTCCATTCCAGAACAGGGTATTCAAAGAAGTTTTTTCGTTCACGTTTGTTCGGGTTTGAAATTCTTAGGAATAGCTCCACATCAAATAACCAGCCCGCCGTGAAAGGTGCATCTAGGCAGTTGATAAGATGTTCAGTATTGCGGAACAATTTCGCTCCGCATTGCGTGTCTCTCAAAGCTAGGCCCGTCGCCAATCTTCCCATCGATGCACAAACCAGAGAAATCATCTTACGATGTATGTCTCTATAAACTTTGCGCCCCAGGCCACCGGCGCGCGATCCGAAAACCACATCAATATTATCTAACCGGTCTGCAACCGAAATGAAGTCTTTAATCGCGTTTAGCGGGGTTGCAAGGTCAGCGTCCAAGAAAGCGATATATTTATCGCCGCGTTTCGCAGCGAACTTAAGCCCGTGACGAACGGCCTCTGCTTTTCCGGCATTTCTCGCCATTGTAAGAACGTCGACTTGATCAGGTAAGGCCGCCATCGCGCCACAGAGCAAATTAATGGTTAGATCTTTTGAGCCGTCATCCACAAATACGAAAGAGACTTTCGGGTTCTTCCGCGCAAAGTTTAAGAAGACTTCCAGATGCAATCTATTGGCTTCATTATAGCAAGGAATGATAATTGATGTTCTATCATGCTTCCAAGTAGCCGGCTTAAGTGGCCGCTGTTCAAGTGAGGCTTTTGTAGATCTGATTTTTTGTTTGGTCATTTTAGTCTCCAATATTTCGGAGATTACTACGCAAATACCAGACCGCGATTTTCCCTTTATTTTTAGGTGATTTCTTTGCAAATCAGAAAAGACATTCGCATTTCGCAAAGTTCATTTTGCAATTTTACTTAAATGAGCGGCAAAACAGGGCGTTTTTCGCGGCATATCCATTGCAGCTATTCATAGGCAACTTCGCCAAGAAAAGACCTATGACTAAACATACGAAATTTTCGCTATCGCTTCTGCCGCTCATTATGGGGGTCAGCTTTTCCGTGACCGTTGCGCAGGCGCAGGCACCATCTGACATGCTGCAAGTCTATGCAGGGCCACAGACGGTT
>CALHST010000064.1 GCA_938038825.1 uncultured Paracoccaceae bacterium
TGTGTCAATCGCCCGTAGGCGGGCCGAAAACCGCCCTCAGCAGTAGCGTTCCGGGCCAATCCACTGATCTTCGGAATACCGATCCCCATGCGCCCATCCAATTGGCAAGACCTGTTCGATACGGGCCACATCAACGTCGGATAAGACCGTATTTGCCCCGGCGACAAGTTCACTGAAATGGGCCACAGAACGAGTCCCGGGAATGGGGATCACATGATCGCCTTTTGCCAAACACCACGCGATGGCCAGCCCCGCGGCTGGAAGACCAAACTCGGTTGCAAGAGCACGAAACGGCGCGCCCGCTGCGATATTGCGTGGGTGATTATCTGGCGAAAACCGCGGGTTGGGCTTTAGAAATGACAGGCTTGGGATCACGTCTGCACTTAGCGGCGTATCCGTTAAAAGGGACCGCCCCACCGGGGAAAACGCAACCAACGCCACACCGAGTTCAGCGCAAGTTTGCACCAACCCCATCTCGGGCGAGCGTGTGGAAAGCGAATACTCAGATTGCACCGCCGCAACAGGGTGCACAGCATGAGCACGTCGCAGCGAGGTCGGCGCAATTTCGGAAAACCCGATCGCGCGCGTTTTACCCTTTTTGACCAATGCGCCCATCGTTTCAGCCACCTCTTCGATAGGCCGCGATGGATCGCGCCGGTGGATATAGAACAGATCGACATGATCTGTCCCCATGGCTGCAAGGGATTTGTCCAACTCAGCCTCAAGATGTTCTGGTGAGTTGTCAAAAACCCGGACCCCGTCGCGTCGTGTGATCGAGGCTTTGGTGGCGATGTGCAGTCTGTCTCGCACACCGGGGTTGTCTGTCAGGAACGCACCGATCGCCTTTTCCGACCGCCCCATGCCATAGACATTGGCCGTGTCGATGTGCGTCACGCCCGCATCAAGCGCCGCGTGCAAAATCGCCTGCGAATTTTCTTCGGTGGTTGGGCCGTAAAATTCTGCGAAAGACATCGCGCCAACACCCAAACATGACACAGCGGGGCCTGCTGCCCCCATCAAACGCGTTTTCATGACGGCTCCTTTGCCTTTGCGACGGCCGCGATGGCCTCTTGAACAGCATCCTCAATCGACAAGGCGCTGGTGTCCAGCAGCACAGCATCCTCAGCCGGTTTTAGCGGGGCTTCGGTCCGATCCATATCACGCGCATCTCGCGCTTTCACATCTGCCAAAACCGTGTCGTAATCGGTTGCCAAGCCCCGCGCTTGCAACTCGTCAAACCGCCGCTGCGCGCGAATGTCGGCACTGGCCGTGACAAACAATTTCACATCGGCATTGGGGCAAATCACCGTCCCAATATCGCGCCCATCCAGCACCGCACCGCCCTTTCGGCGGGCAAAAGCACGCTGAAAATCCACGAGAGCGGCCCGCACAGCCCCAATCGCCGCCACCTTGCTGGCCGCTTGCGCAACTTCGGGCGTGCGCAGATCGTTGCGGTCAAGATCTTCGGCCAAGAGCGTTTGTGCCGCATGCTCTGGATCCGTGCCATCCAGCACCCGCGCGCCAACCGCCCGATACAAAAGCCCGGTGTCCAAATGCGCGATCCCAAAATGCGCCGCAACGGCTTTGGAAATCGTTCCTTTGCCAGCCGCAGCCGGCCCGTCAATGGCGACAGTAAAGCTCATCCCATGCCTCGCAACTTTGCCTTGTGTTCGGATTATCGTTTGGCGCGGCTGAAAGAAACCCCCGAGCCGTCAAGCGAACCGCGCGCGAAGGTACCTCATCGCCAAGGGACCACCCCGGAAGATCAAAGGAATGGCTGCAATCACCAAACTGGCCCATTTGATCATCGTCAACATCGCGGCCCGCGTGACATGGGTCGCCGAAAACGCGGCGCCGTTTTCATTCAAAATGCCACTAAGCGTGATGTTTTCAAAGTAATCCGCCAAAAGGTAAGCCACAGCACAGGCCAAAACGATTTGCCGAACACGCCCCGCCGTCCACGTCAAACGCGCTGCGGAAACAACGAAGACAAATACGACTGCGGGAAAGACCATATCAATGGCGCGATAGGCCCGCATCGCCGACCAGCGGGTCGGATCCGCATCCAACCACGCAAGGTAGATATCAACATCTGCAACGCTATAGGGACGTTTCCATTGATCAAACGGCTCTGGCTGGCCCAAGATGATCGGCCCAGCGAAAACCAAGAACGCGAGCACACAGACCGCCATGCCCAACAGGCTCAGCCGGAGGACCCGGCCCGTCGTCATGCGTTTGTCTGAACCAGTTTGGCCCCAAGATCGCCCATCAACCCGGTGAAAATCGGGAAGGATGTCAGGATCGGTTGGCCGTCATCAACAGAGACCGGGTTTTGCGCGGCCATGCCCATAATCAGGAACGACATGGCAATGCGATGGTCCAAATGGCTTTTGCATTCCGCACCGCCGGGCACACCTTGGGGGCCAAGCCCCTCGACCGCCCACCAATCGTCGCCCTCATCCACCGTGACGCCATTGGCACGCAAGCCGGTTGCCATCGCGTCAATCCGATCACTTTCCTTCACGCGCAATTCTTTTACACCCGCCATCAAGGTCCGCCCGGTCGCATTCGCGGCCACCACGGACAGAATCGGATATTCGTCGATCATCGACGCCGCACGCTCCGGCGGCACCTCAATCCCTTTCATATCCGGTGAAAAACGGGCCCGCAGATCAGCAACAGGTTCGCCGCCCTCGATCCGTTCATTCTCATAGGTCAAATCCGCACCCATGTCGCGCAGCGTGGTGTACAGACCCGCGCGCGTTGGGTTCAGACCAATGCCCGGCACCAACACGTCCGAGCCCGGCGTGATGATCGCCGCACAAACCGGAAACGCGGCTGAGGATGGATCGCGCGGCACCGCAATCTCTTGCGGTTTCAACTCGGGCTGACCCGTCAACGTGATCACCCGACCCTCGTCGGTATCCTCAACTGTGATCTCCGCACCAAAACCTGCCAACATCCGCTCTGTATGATCACGGGTCGCTTCCTTTTCGATCACAACAGTCTTGCCCGGTGCATTTAACCCGGCAAACAAAACAGCCGACTTCACCTGCGCCGACGGCACCGGCACCACATAGCGCACTGGCACCGGCTCTGCCGCGCCAACAATCGTCATCGGCAAGCGCCCGCCAGAACGTCCAACGGTTTGCGTGCCAAACAAAGCCAGTGGATCGGTGACCCGCGCCCTCGGGCGCCCGTTCAGGCTCGCATCACCTGTAAACGTCACGCTGATGGGCGACGTCGCCATGCAGCCCATGATCAACCGCACACCCGTGCCGGAATTCCCACAATCAATCACCTGATCCGGTTCGGCAAAGCCGCCAACGCCAACACCATGCACCGACCACGCACCGGGGCCATGCTGCACAACCTCCGCCCCAAACGCCTGCATCGCCTTGGCCGTATCCAGAACGTCCTGCCCTTCCAGCAAGCCTGTGATCTTCGTCTCGCCCACGCTCAACGCACCCAAGATCAACGACCGGTGCGAGATCGACTTGTCTCCCGGCACTTCAGCAATCCCGGACAAACCCGTCACAGGAGAAGACATCATTGGTTGCGGTTCACCATGGGCGGACATAGGGCAGTTCCTTGTTAACGCTATCGCGGACGCAGAGTTACCGCGCGTCCGCCCAAGGGTCCAGAGTCAAACCCGCTTAAAGGTCAGGTAATGCGGCACACGCCCCTCGCGCAGGGCTTTCTGCTCATACCGGGTAGAAATCCAGTCATCCCAAGCGACGCGCCAGTCGTCGGGCCCCTCGGCAAGCCATTCAAAACCAAATTGCGGCACCTGCTCTAATGTTTGGCGCACATAGTCCGGAATATCCGTCGCCACGCGAAACTCGGCACCCGGTTTCAACACACGTGCCAAAGGCTCTAAATGCTCAGGCGTGACAAAGCGGCGGCGATGGTGGCGCAGCTTCGGCCATGGATCAGGATAGAGCAAAAACGCCTTATCAATCGACGCCTCAGGCAACACATCAAACATGTCGCGCGCATCACCCGCATGGACCTTCAGGTTCTCGACACCCGCGCGCCGGATCTTGCCCAGCAACATCGCCACGCCGTTGATGTAAGGCTCGCAGCCAATGATCCCAACACCCGGATTCTCAGACGCCTGATGCACCAAATGCTCGCCGCCACCAAAGCCAATCTCAAGCCAAACTGGTGATCCGGGAAAGATCTGCTCCAAATTCAACGGTGTTCGGTCGGGATTAACATCCCAATCCACCGCTCCGGGACTGAACGCAGCAAGATCCTCAGCAAGATAGCGCTCTTGGCTCGCTTTCAGGTGTTTGCCTTTACGCCGACCATAAAAGTCGCGCCGTGGTCTTTCCGACTCGCCCATTAATCGCGTCTCTTTTGGTTCAAAATACCTTCGGGGGAGTTTGAGGGGGCAGACAGCCCCCTCATCAAAACAAATCGCGTGCGGCCCCAAAGGGGCCGCTCCGTTTGCTCAGACGGCTTTCAAAAGCGCATCAACCAGATCTGTGCGCTCCCAGCTAAAACCGCCATCTGCTTCGGGCGGGCGGCCAAAGTGGCCATAAGCTGCCGTGCGCGCATAGATGGGTTTGTTCAGCTCAAGATGCGTGCGAATCCCGCGTGGTGTCAGATCCATGACCTGATCAATCGCCGCTTCGATCGCGGCTGGTGCCACTTCGGATGTGCCAAACGTATCGCAATAGATCGACAACGGCTTGGCGACACCTATCGCATAGCTCAGCTGAATTGTGCAACGCTCGGCAAGACCCGCCGCAACAACGTTCTTCGCCAAATAGCGCGCCACATAAGCGGCTGAGCGGTCAACCTTGGTTGGGTCTTTCCCCGAGAACGCACCGCCACCATGTGGGGCCGCGCCGCCATAGGT
>CALHST010000065.1 GCA_938038825.1 uncultured Paracoccaceae bacterium
GGGACCGAAACATTTGCGCCCTTTGCCAAAGCCGCCAATGGACCAAGCCCCGACGCTGGATAGTTTTCAAGGATCGACAACGCCAGCTGCCGCTCTGCGCGGGTCAGCGTGTCTAGTTTGTCTTGAATACGATCTGAAATCGTTTGGTTGTCGTCTGCCATGCGCGCGCCTTGATTTTGGTCAAAATATCTCAGCCGCAATCGAGCTGTGATAAATTTTTCACAATTGTGTTGACAGAACGTTGGCATGGCAAGACCTTTTAACGGGTGGGAGTTGGGATGAATCACCTGAACCAAGTTTTGGATACGAATCTTGTCGAGGTTCACAATCTGCATGGGCGGTCGCCCATTGTGATTGTGTGCGAACATGCCAGCCCGTTCATTCCCGCAGAGTTGAACAACTTGGGATTGGCAGCGGATGTTTTGGAAAGTCATGCGGTGTGGGATCCCGGGGCGCGTGCTGTGGCCGTCGAACTTGCTGCGAAATTAGATGCCGTCATGGTGGCGGCCAAAACATCGCGGTTGGTGTATGACTGCAACCGCCCACCAGGGGCGCCCGATGCAATGGCGGAAAAAAGCGAAGTTGTGACCGTTCCAGGGAACGTAGACCTGAGTGCACAGGCGCGGGCAGACAGAACGCAGACCTATTACGAACCTTTTCGCGCGGCTTTGGCGGCAATCGTGGACAGCCGGTCCAGCCCGGTTCTTGTAACTGTGCACAGCTTTACCCCGATATTTTACGGAACCCAGCGCAATATGGAAATAGGCGTGCTTCATGACAGCGATTCCCGGCTGGCAGACGCGCTGTTGGCGACCCAAATTGCCGTGGCACCTTTTTCTGTGCTGCGTAATCAGCCTTATGGCCCAGAACATGGGGTGACACATACATTGCAAGAACACGCGCTACCTCATGGGTATCTCAATGTGATGATCGAACTGCGCAATGACTTGATTGCGGATGTGGACACGCAATCGGAAATGGGGGGCCTGATCGCGGATTGGGTTTCCCAAGCCCTCGCACGTCTTGGGGGTGCTTCATGCTAGGGGCGGTGCAGCAATACATCCGACTTGTGGATGCCCTGAATTACCGCATTGGCCGTGTGATGATGTATGGCATCTTTGTCATGATGGCTATTTTGCTGTGGTCTTCGGTGTCCAAAACATTCTTTGTGCCGTCTTTATGGACATTGGAAGTCGCCCAATTCGCCATGGTCGCCTATTACATGCTGGGTGGCCCTTATTCGATCCAGATGGGATCCAACGTGCGCATGGATCTGCTGTACGGGGAATGGTCCGACCATCGTAAAGCCCAGATCGACGCGATGACCGTTCTGTTTTTGATCATCTATCTGATCTTCCTGTTGTGGGGCGGTTGGGAAAGCCTGTCCTATTCGCTGAAATACGGGGGCGAGCGCAGCTCTTCCGTTTGGCGCCCATATTTATGGCCGATCAAGTCCATCATGGTTTTGGGCATTTTCCTGATGCTGCTTCAAGCGATTTCGGAGTTCTTCAAGGACGTGCTGCGGATCAAAGGGCACGACATGGGAGAGAAGCTCTGATGTCGTATGAGATGATCGCCATTCTGATGTTTTCATCCATGATGTTGATGCTTTTGACTGGTCAGAGGGTGTTTGGGGCGGTTGGGTTTGTGGCTGTGGTCGCTGCATACTTTCTTTGGGGGGACCGCGGTGGATTTGACCTTGGGTTTGCGGCGGCAATCAAGCTGATGAAATGGTATCCGCTGCTGACCCTGCCGATGTTTATTTTCATGGGTTACATCCTGTCGGAATCCAAAATCGCAGATGATCTTTACAAGATGTTCCATGTCTGGATGGGTGGTTTGTCAGGCGGATTGGCCGTGGGCACCATTGGTCTGATGGTTCTGATTTCGGCCATGAACGGATTGTCCGTCGCAGGTATGGCCATTGGGGCCACCATCGCGCTGCCCGAGCTGTTAAGGCGCGGATATGACAAACGTATGGTGACGGGTGTCATTCAGGCGGGCTCATCGCTTGGGATCCTTGTGCCCCCTTCAGTGGTGCTGGTTCTTTACGCCATGATCGCGCGCCAACCCGTGGGGCAATTGTGGCTGGCTGGTGTGCTGCCGGGGCTCATGATGGCTGCGATGTTCGTGATCTACATTGTTGTGCGGTGCCGCATCACACCCTCTTTGGGGCCGGTTCTGCCACCCGAGGAACGCGATATGCCCATGGCGCAAAAGATCCGCCTGCTGGGGGCAGGGCTTTTGCCGCTGTTCATCTTTTTTGCGATGATGGTGCCTTTTGTGAATGGCTGGACTTCGCTTGTTGAAAGCTCTGCGATTGGGGCGATTGCCGCCTTTTCTGCGGCAGTGGTCAAAGGGCGCATGACTCGCACGGTGTTTGAAAATAGCGTGCGCAATACACTGGGCATCTCGTGCATGTTCATGTGGATCATTCTGGCGGCTTTGGCGTTTGGCGCTGTGTTCGATGGGCTTGGCGCTGTGAAGGCGATTGAAAGCCTGTTCACCGAAAGGCTGGGTCTGTCCCCGTGGATGATCCTGATTTTGATGCAACTCAGCTTTATCTTGATGGGCACGTTTCTGGATGACACCGCCATGCTGGTGATCGTCGCCCCGCTCTACGTGCCCTTGGTGGGCGCGTTGGGCTTTGATCTGATCTGGTATGGGGTGCTGTATACGATCACCACGCAGATCGCATATATGACGCCGCCTTTCGGCTATAACCTGTTTTTGATGCGCGCGATGGCCCCACCCGAGATCACCCTGCGCGACATTTATGGATCTATTCTGCCTTTTGTTCTGGTTATGATTTTTGCTTTGGCGTTGATCATGACCTTCCCGGAAATCGCGCTTTGGCTGCCGGGGTATGTGTACGGAAATTGAATTTAACAAGATCCCATCAACGGGACATTTGATGAGAAGAGCTTAAACCGAGAGGACTGCAAGATGACAACAAGACGTAAGTTTATCACCACAGCCGGGATTGGCGGTGCCGCAGCATTGGCCAGCCCCACAATCGTAAAAGCGCAATCTGCCATCAAGTGGCGGTTTCAAACCTATGCTGGCAGCGCATTGGGTGAACATGTGACCAAACCGGTCATTGATTACATCAACGCCAATTCAAATGGCGAGCTTGAAGTTGACCTGTTTTATGCAGACCAGATCGTGCCAACAGGCGAGTTGTTCCAAGCCTTGCAACGGGGCACGATTGACGGGGTACACTCAGACGATGACTCGATGGCGTCGCCAACTCCGTTGCGCCAGTTTGGCGGATATTTCCCCTTTGCGACCAAGCATATTCTGGATGTGCCTGTTCTATTCAACCAATACGGACTGCGCGAAATCTGGGACGCAGAATACGCCAAGGTCGGCGTTAAATGGCTGTCCGCAGCCGGGCAGGACCCGTGCAACTTTAACACCAAGAAAGAGATCACAAGTGTTGCGGATCTGGATGGGTTGAAACTGTATACCTTTCCAACGGCCGGGCGGTTTTTGTCCAAATTTGGCGTGGTGCCAGTGAATATCCCTTATGAAGACGCAGAAGTCGCGGTTCAAACCGGAGAGCTGGACGGTATGGCGTGGTCGGGCATCACCGAAGATTACACTGTGGGCTGGGCGGACGTGACGGATTACTTCCTGACAAACAACATTTCAGGCGCGTGGATCGGGTCGTGGTTCGTGAATGAAGAACGTTGGGCTGACCTGCCTGACCATCTGAAATCTGTTGTGATGGCTGCAACCGAAGCAGGTCACACCTACCGCAACCAATGGTATTGGGGCGGCGAAGCGGCATTGCGTGCCAATGGGGACAAGCTGAAATTGCGCTCAGTTCCTGCTGGTGAATGGGCAGAAGTGGAAGCCGCTGCCAAGGAATTCTGGGAAGAGGTCGCGCAAGAAGGCGAAGTCCACCAGAAGATCGTCAATATCTTCAAAGAATATAATGGCGTGATTAACCAAGCCGGCGTGCCTTATAACTTTGAATAGATGCAGCTAAAATAACGACTGGCGCCCCTGTCTTCGGGGGCGCTGACACGATTGATAAGGATCTATTCCATGACAGGCATGTTGACGTTTGATGCTTTGAAGGCGGCTGTCAAAGAGGGCGCCATTGATACTGTCTTGGCCTGTTTTCCCGACATGCAGGGTCGTTTGATGGGCAAACGTTTTCACGCCGTGAACTTCGTGGACAGTTCCTTTAAGGAAACGCATTGCTGCAATTACTTGCTGGCCACAGATCTTGAGATGGCCACGCCAGATGGATACGCATCTTCGAACTGGGCTCAGGGGTACGGTGACTACATCATGGCCCCGGATCTGGACACGATACGTATGCTGCCCTGGCTAGAAGGCACCGCGATGGTGCTGTGTGACATCCTGGATCATCACACACATGAACCCGTGCCAC
>CALHST010000066.1 GCA_938038825.1 uncultured Paracoccaceae bacterium
GAGCAGACGGATCAACCAAGCAGTCAGAACCAGCAAGAGTAAGGCCCCTGCGATGCCACCTGACGTCCAAAGCGTCAGCCGCCATGTTCCCGAAAACCAGCTTGCCAAGCCAATAAGGGCAAACAGGGCTGCACCGGACGCGACAAGGTATTTTGGGGCAGGCAGCAATTTCGATTGGGACAAGGCATCCCGAAACAAGGTCGCGGCGCGAACATCTTCTGTTCTTGCCAGAGGCCACAAGGTAAATAGGAGTGCAGTCAGAAGACCATAAATGGCCGCTTCAAAAAGGGGTTGGGGATAGATGGCAAAGGCCGCAGGGATCGGCAGCCGCGCCTCAATGAGCGGTGCCAGTGCCAAGGGCGCAACTGCGCCAAGGAAAAGACCGATAGAAATGCCGATCAGCGACAAGATTCCGATTTGAATGAAATAGGTTTGAAATATCGTGGAGCGTTCCGCGCCCAGCGTGCGCAAAGTGGCAATAACAGAGGTTTTGCCAGCAATGTATGATTGAACAGCGGCGGAAACGCCAACGCCGCCCACGGCAAGCCCTGACAGGCCAACAAGAATGAGGAACGCGCCTAAGCGGTTCACAAATTCCGCGACGCCCGGCGCTCCGTTGCGGGCATCCGTCCAACGCATGCCTGCAGTTGCAAACCGATCCTGTGCGTCTTGGGACGCGGTCGCCAGATTGGTGCCAGCAGCCAGATCCATGCGGTATTTCGTGTTGAACAAGGTGCCCGGCGCGATAAGCCCAGAGCCTTCCAATGCTTTGGTGCGCACCAATGTGCGTGGTCCCAATCGAAACCCTGTTGCCGCGCCATCAGGTTCTTTTTCCAAAACCGCCGTCAATGTAAAAGACTGAGAGCCCAGTTTGAAAGTGTCGCCAATCGCAAGGCCAAGTCGATCCATCAGAACGCGTTCCATCACGGCGCCTTGGCCTGCGATTGCATCGGCCAGTGCCAGCGGTGGATCCAGTTCTGCAGAGCCAACCAAAGGATAAGCATCGTCAACGCCTTTGACTTGGGTCAGGCCGCGTTCAGTCTGTCCGTCTTTTTCGACAACAGCCATGGACCGAAAGTCGACAATCTCAGAGACGGCTTCGGACGTCGTATCCATCCAACCGCGTTCCTCGTCGTTGGCAAAGCGATAGGTAAACTCCATCTCGGCATCGCCGCCAAGGATTGCAGCGCCCTCGCGGGCCAAACCGGCTTCGATAGAGGCACGAACCGAGCCAACCGCAGCAATTGCGGCCACACCCAGAGCCAGACACGCAAGAAAGATGCGAAATCCTTGAAGACCCCCACGCAGTTCCCGCATGGCGAGACGGGTGGACAAACGCAGGCTCATTCAGCGGCCTCTGCCGTGGCGTCGATTAGTCCATCGCGCAACCGAATGATCCGATCACATCGTGCCGCCAATTCTTGGGAATGGGTAACAAGAATAAGGGTTGAACCATGTTCGGCGCGTAAACCAAAAAGCAAATCCATGATGGCCTGACCATTTGCACCATCCAAATTCCCTGTAGGTTCGTCTGCCAACAAAATCTTGGGTTTCGGGGCGGCAGCACGTGCAAGGGCAACACGCTGTTGTTCCCCCCCAGACATTTGCGCGGGATAATGCCCTGCGCGATGGGCAAGACCCACGGCCTCAAGCTCTGCCTGCGCCCTTGGGAATGCGTCCCGAACCCCGGCCAATTCCAACGGGGTGGCCACATTTTCCAGTGCGGTCATGGTTGGGATAAGATGAAAGGATTGGAATACGACGCCCATATTGTCACGACGAAACCGGGCCAGGCCGTCTTCATTCATTGCAGTCAGATCCTGGCCCAAAGCCGTAACCGTGCCACTGGACACGCGTTCCAACCCGCCCATCAACATCAACAAGGATGATTTCCCTGACCCGGATGGGCCGACCAAGGCCAAAGTTTCTCCTTTGGTGACATCCAGTGTGATGCCATGCAGAATATCCACACGTCCGGCATTGCCATCCAAGGAAAGCCGCGCATCTTGTAAAGACAGTACTGGATCGGACATGGCGGACATGGGCGCTACCTTTTTAGGTGTGATACGCTGGGATATGGAGGCAAGATCATTATGCACAAGTTAATAGCCGTGATTTCTATGAGTTTGGCAGGAATGACCAGTGCAGAACCGGTCACAATTGCAGCATTGGGCGACAGCCTGACCCAAGGGTTTGGATTGCAAGAAGAGCTTGGTTTTGTACCACAGCTGCAAAAATGGCTCACTGACAAAGGGGCTGATGTGCGCATCATCAACGCCGGCGTGTCCGGGGATACAACGGCTGGCGGGTTGTCCCGGGTTGCTTGGACACTAACACCAGAGGTGGATGCCATGATCGTTGCGCTGGGTGGGAATGATCTGCTGCGGGGCATCGCGCCCGAAGCTGCACGCGCTAATCTTGATGGTATCCTAATGGCGGCCCAAGATGCGGACGTTGACGTTTTGTTGGTTGGCATGCAGGCGCCGGGCAATTATGGCCCCGACTATAAACAGGCCTTTGATGCCATGTACCCGGAATTGGCGGAAACTTACGAGGTCGCATATCTGGAAAGTTTCTTCGAAGGGCTTCCAAGCCGCGATCCGGCAGCCCTTGGCGCTTTTGTGCAGGCAGATGGAATTCACCCAAATGCAGAAGGGGTCAAAAAGATCGTGCAAGGATTTGGTCCATCCGTTTTGGCCCTGATTCAAAGCGCGCGGGACTGATCTTATGCCCGGGCGTTTATTCCTGACCCGCCCGATTTCGCAGGTTGCTGACGCACTTAATGTGCCGCTTGATCCAGTCAAATCGGAAAAACCCCGCCCAAATATTGCGCCCAATGAAACCATTGCCGTGCTGACCGCCAATGGGCTGTCTTTGATGCGATGGGGGATTATTCCTGTGGGCCGCGTCAATGCCCGTGGCCGTCCAGTGATGGAAACGATTATCAATGCGCGGTCAGAAACGGTTTTTGACAAAAGTGTCTTTTCGGGTGTTGGGCGCGGCGTTGTGCCAGTAGACGGATGGTATGAATGGACGGGTGAAAAACGACGAAAAATAGCGTGGGAGATTTCACTCGAATCCCAAAGTTTATTGTATTTCGCGGCAATCACAGATGTTTGGACAGCACCTGGCGGTTTAACCTTGCCGCAAGTTGCCACCGTAACGTGCCCTCCCAACCGTGACGTCCAAAAGATTCATCACCGCATGGGCGTTATTCTTGACCAAGAAGATATCCCCGTTTGGCTTGACGGTTCTGATGAGGACGCCGCGCAGTTGATGACACCTTTACAAAATGGATTGCTAAAAATTCGCCGGGCGGATCCATCAATTTTCAAATGACGCACACGAAATGTGCAGATACCAAAAAAATTGCAGCTCAAAAAATTTTACCAGTTGATAAAAAAATAGACCTGTGAGTAATCTAGGGTACGTCAACATCAGACAGGTGACACCTATATGTCGAATAACGTCTATACGCCCGGTATTGCAGCGGGCAGACTGAGCGATGCAGAACTTGCGGAAGGTTTCGCAGATTTGCATCCTCCCCTTGATGCACATGAGGCATTGGTCGCAGCAGACCGGTGTTATTTCTGCCATGATGCGCCCTGCATTACGGCATGCCCGACCGATATCGACATTCCGCTATTTATTCGCCAGATTGCCACGGGCACGCCGGATGCCGCAGCCAAAACAATTCTAAGTCAGAACATTCTGGGCGGAATGTGTGCCCGCGTGTGTCCAACAGAAACGTTGTGCGAACAAGCCTGCGTGCGCGAAGCGGCAGAGGGGAAGCCCGTTCTGATCGGGCAATTGCAGCGTTTTGCCACTGATGTGGTTCAGTCATCCGACGATCATCCATTTGAACGGGCCGCACCAACGGGCAAACGTATTGCGGTGGTTGGCGCAGGGCCTGCGGGATTGTCTTGTGCCCATCGTCTGGCGATGCATGGTCATGACGTGGATATGTTTGATGCGCGCGAAAAGGCCGGTGGTCTGAACGAATATGGGATCGCGGCTTACAAAACTGTCGAGTCTTTTGCCCAGGCAGAAGTGGATTGGTTACTGAAAATCGGCGGCATCACGGTGCACAATGGGACGTCCCTTGGGGCTGACCTGTCTTTGGACAATCTAAATGCAGACTATGACGCGGTTTTTCTGGCTGTCGGGCTGGGCGGAGTAAATGCGCTTGGGATTGACGGCAGCGAACTTGAGGGCGTGACAGACGCCGTTGAATTCATTGCTGACCTGAGACAAGCGCCTGATGTTGGTGCATTGCCCATTGGTCGCGACGTTGTGGTGATCGGGGGCGGAATGACCGCCGTGGACGCAGCTGTACA
>CALHST010000067.1 GCA_938038825.1 uncultured Paracoccaceae bacterium
CACAAGATAGCCTGAATATCCGTCAAGGGCATGCTATCGACTTGCGAGGTGGAACCTGCGGCAAGTGCAAGACTGGCGGCGAACAACAGGCGTCCAAAGAAACTCTTTAGGGACATGAACGTCGCCCGCGTTTCATCGCCGAGAAGGGGTTGCAGGTGTGCGACAATAAAGGGCGTCGACAGTGAATCCGGCACCATGCGCATCAGCAACAACATAATCGCAAAAGCGGTCCCAAAGACAGACAGCGCCCAGGCAAGGCCCACTTGCATGGCAAACGCCACCACAAGCAACGCACCAAGCCCAATGCGGACGCGCAACGCAGGCGCAATCAGGGACACCAGGACGGACAATCCCATCATCACTGCCGATACCGTGCCGCTGACCAGCGGGGCCTCTATCGCGATGTTTCCGGCATGGAGTGTTTCTGCGATGAAGGGTTGCCCAAAGACAAAAGGAATATGGCTGTATCCATACATCACCATACCTAGCAAAAAGAGCCACAGCACGGTTGGATGACGAAAATGTCGAAACACTGCCTTGCTGCGTGCCCATTCAGATTGGGCATCGTCGCTTTTTACGGGTGGTTCGCAAAAGCGCAGGGCACAATACAGAGCTGCAAGCAACGAAACCGCAGACACGATGAAAGGAAGCTGCAGGGACCATAGCGCCATAACCCCGCCACCTATGGCGGACACGCCCAAAGCCACAAAACTAAAGCGCCAGGCCCGCACGGTGTGGCGTTCCATGTCTGCTTCTCGTCCCAAAGCGGCCAGCGATTGATACAAAAGGGACGAGTCCGTTCCTGACTTAAATGCCGCAGCCGTTCCGATCAGAACTTGCCCCGCAAGCAAGGTCGCAAAGCTTCCTCCAACGCCTAATACCACCAATCCAATCGCATAAACGGCTGCTGACGCAATCAAGGTCACCCGCCGTCCCAGCCGGTCGGACATATAGCCTGACGGAACTTCCAATGCCGTGACAGAAAGGTCGTATGCCACGTACAACAGGATCGCATCTGCCGCCGACAGCGTGCCTTGGAAGTACAAAAACCAGATCGCTTGCCAGAATATCAGGTTGTGAAACAGACTGTGCCACGGATAGAGCGCAAGGTTGCGTTCCAGGTCTTTGGTGTCGGGGGCCATCGGCTGTCCTTCCTCGCAGAACTTTCACCTTAACGCGAGATCTTGCGTTGGGTAGCCCTCTGGCAATTCTGACTAAAATGCTAGAGATAGAGATTTATGGCTGACGTCACTTCACATACCTTGCCTTCCAAGCGCGCTGGGCGTGGTGCGGCGTGGCTGCGCCTTGCCGCTATCGCGATTGCGCTGGTGTGTTTGCTGCCGATGGTGGCTGTTGGCATTGCTGCGATGACGGGCGGCACCCAGACAATCCAGCATTTGGCGGACACAGTCTTGCCGGGTTATGCGGCCACCACGGCGCTGTTGGTTGTGCTGGTTTCAATCGGGTGCTTTGGGCTGGGGGTTGGCGCGGCTTGGTTGGTGACCATGACGCGCTTTCCCGGCGTGCGTGTTTTCGAAGTCTTGCTTGTGCTTCCCTTGGCCTTTCCCGCCTATGTCTTGGCCTACGCCTATACCCACATTCTGGATCACCCCGGGGTGGTGCAAACCACCTTGCGTGCGGTGATGGGCTGGGGTCCTCGGGACTATTGGTTCCCCGAGATCCGTTCCGTTGGCGGAGCGGCTCTGATGTTGGTGCTGGTACTTTATCCTTATGTCTATCTGCTGGCGCGGGCGGCGTTCTTGCAGCAATCAGGTGCCACGTTCCTTGCGGCACGGGCCCTGGGACAAACGGCCTTTGGCGCGTTTTGGCGTGTGTCTTTGCCTTTGGCACGGCCAGCCATTGCGGGGGGCGTGTTGTTGGCGGTAATGGAAACGATCGCGGATTTTGGTACTGTGGCTTACTTCGGGGTCCAGACATTCGCCACAGGAATTTACACAAGTTGGTTTTCATTGGGTGATCGGGCCGGGGCTGCGCAATTGGCTTTGTGCCTTTTGACCTTCGCCTTGTTGCTTGCGATGCTGGAGCGGGGTCAACGGGGCCGGGCCAAATACCACGAAAGCGCCAAACCGGCCCAACCGATGGAGCCTTTGGCGCTTAAGGGGCATCTGCGCTGGATGGCCTTTGGCCTGTGTGCGTTGCCTGTCGTGTTTGGGGCTTTGCTGCCCATCGTCGTTCTGATCTCGATGGGTTTGGACAGCGAACAAGACTTGATGAGCCGCCGCTATCAGGGGTTTATCCGCAACTCGCTGACACTGGCATCTGTGGCTGCAGGGATTACCCTGATAGCGGCTGTGACTTTGGGTTTCTTTATGCGCTTGCGTCCCGGTCGGCCAAGCCGAACTGCTGCTTACATCGCCCGGCTGGGCTATGCAGTACCCGGAGGCGTGATTGCCGTGGGGCTTTTGGTGCCTTTCGCGGCATTCGACAATGCGCTTGATGCGTTTATGGAAGCCCGGTTCAATATCTCAACCGGGTTGCTGATCACCGGATCCATCTGGCTTCTGGTTGCAGCCTATATGGTGCGTTTTCTGGCCGCCGCTCTTGGTGCCTATGAAGGGGGCCAAGCGATGGTGCACAATAACATGGACGCAGCGGCACGGTCATTGGGGCATGGGCCTTTTGCCACACTGCGTCGCGTGCACTTGCCAATCCTGACCCCCAGCCTGCTAACCGCGTTATTGATCGTGTTTGTGGATGTCATGAAAGAACTGCCCGCCACGCTTATCTTGCGTCCATTCAATTATGACACCTTGGCGGTACAGGCCTATCGCCTTGCCAGCGACGAACG
>CALHST010000068.1 GCA_938038825.1 uncultured Paracoccaceae bacterium
GGCAGACTACGCCTGTGTGCCGCGAAGGAAAAGGGCCGAAGTGCGGATTGACCTTTGCCGCCCTGTCCGCCACTTGCGCAGAGACCGGTTAAGGATGTGACGATGACACCGTCTTCCCAGAACAACAATCTGATTGGCAGCCTTTGGATGATCGCAGCCATGGCGGCGTTTGCGGTCGAAGACACGTTCATCAAAATGGCCTTTGCGCATGTGCCCGTGGGACAAATCCTCATGCTGTTTGGCGGGTTTGGCGCCATGATCTTTGCGGGGCTGGCCAAACGCAACGGCGACCCCTTGTTCCCACCCCAAGCCTTTGCTCCTGCGATGCAGTTGCGGGTGGCCTTCGAACTGTTTGGGCGGCTCTTTTATGTATTGGCCATCACGCTGACGCCTTTGTCCTCGGCAACGGCGATCTTGCAAGCCACGCCCCTTGTGGTGGTGGCCTTTGCCGCGTTGATCTTTGGCGAAACAGTTGGTTGGCGACGGTGGAGCGCAATCGCCATTGGGCTGGTGGGAGTGCTGATCATCGTACAACCCGGCGGCGACGACTTCACCCCCCTGTCCATTTTTGCGGTCCTTGGGATGCTGGGGCTTGCCGGGCGCGATCTGGCAAGCCGCGTCGCCCCCATGACAATCAGCACCTCGGTTCTCGGCTTTCACGGGTTTCTGACAGTGATCGTTGCGGGCATCCTGTTTGCCGCGTGGGAGGGCGTGATCTTCCCGCCCCTCACCCTGCGCCCCGCTTTGGCAATCTTGGCCGCCACTGTCGCGGGGGTTTTTGCCTATTCCTCTCTCATGAAGGCGATGCGCACCGGTGATGTGTCCGCTGTAACCCCATTCCGGTATTCCCGTCTGTTGTTCGGCGTCGGGATCGGAGTCGTCGTCTTCGGCGAACGCCTCACCCCTTCCATGATGCTCGGCTGCGCACTGATCGTGGTGGCCGGACTGTTCATCATGTGGCGCAGCAAGACATGACTTGAGACCAATATTCGACACCACCGTCTAAGCGTTCCGATAAAGCCCACTGTGCGCAAGCCCCTGCCAAGCGTTTGATCGCTTTAGTACAGTTAGATCAAAGAGTTTTGGCAGTTACGACGATTTCGACCAAGCATCCCTTATCCAGACCAACACCAACACACGCGCGCTGCGGCCAGTTTTCTTCTGGTCCAATCCATTTGATCCAAACTGCATCAAAATCAGACTTCTGTTTTATGTCACTCAGGTACACAGTTGCTTGAAGTAGGCCCAACTTCCCACTTCCCGTGCTGTCAAGAATTCGGTCCAGTTCGGCCAAGGCGTTGCGCGGTTGCAGAAGTATTCCTGTCGACAAAGCCGGATCGGTCGCAACAGCATTGACCATTCCATCGGACACTACGGCTTCACACCTGCCCAGTCCTGGATAACGAAATCGTTGTATATTCACTTATACCAACCTCGACTCTGATGGCACCTGAAACGCCACCTGCATTAACGAAAACTCGGCCTTGGTGGTTCCGCAGAAAATACAACAACGGTTCAATCGCAAACGCCAAAACTTGACCGTGATTTAAGCTGCCGCCAAACCGGCATCCAGTGCAGACAGCACCTGATTGACTTCGTCTTCGGTGATCACCAGCGGCGGCGACATCAGGACGTTGTTCATGCCCAATCGCACCATAGTGCCCGCTTGATAAATCGCGGCGTGGATCCGTTTCATCGTGGCCATATCCATCGGAGTCTTTGCGCCCTTTTCGCTGACCAGTTCGATCCCCGTCATCAACCCATGGCCGCCCCGCACGTCGCCGACGATATCGTATTTCTCGGCCAGTTTCAGACACCCTTTATACAATTGCGTCCCGCGTGGGCCTGCATTTGCCTTGGTGTCCAAACGTTGGGTTTCTTCCAAGCAAGCCACAACCGCCGCCGCACCAACCGGGTGGGCCGAATAGGTGTAGCCGTGGAAGATGCCGCCGTCTTCGCCAGCCTTTTCAAAGACCTCCGCGACCTTGCCGCTCATCAGCGCGGCACCTACGGGGAAATACCCGGACGTGATGCCCTTGGCCGTGGACATCATGTCGGGCTGCACACCCCAGTGACGTGATCCGCTTTCATCGCCTGTGCGCCCAAAGCCCGTGATCACCTCGTCCGCGATCATCAAAATACCATAGCGATCACAAATCTCGCGCATCAGCTTCATAAAGCCCGCATCTGGGACAATAACCCCACCTGCGCCTTGGATCGGCTCCATAATAAAGGCCGCAATTGTATTTGGGCCTTGGAATTGGATTTCATCTTCCATGGCTTGTGCAATCAGCTGGGCCAGCTTGGCAGGATCGGTTTCGTTGAACGGATTGCGATAGGTATAGGGTGCTGGAATGTGAAAACAGCCCGGCAAAAGTGGTTCATAGTTGATCCGAAACCGGTTGTTCCCATTGACCGAGGCCCCACCGAAATGGGTCCCGTGATAGCCTTTCTTCAGGCTCAGGAACTTGCTGCGTCCGGGTTGTTTGCGCAGCAGGTGATACTGGCGCGCCAGACGCAGGCAGGTTTCCACAGAATCCGACCCGCCCGATGTAAAAAACACCCGTTCCATGCCGTCCGCCGCAAAGAATTCGCGCACCAGATAAGACGCCTCGATCGCAGGCGGATTCGACGTCCCAGCAAAGGCTGAATAATACGGTAAATCATAGAGTTGCCGTGAAATAGCGTCTTTGATCTTGTCGTTCGAATACCCCAGATTGACGCACCACAACCCGCCAACCGCATCAATGGTTGTGTGCCCGTCCAAATCCGTGATCGACGACCCTTCGGCCTTGGTGATCACGGCTGGCGGATTGGCCTGACTGTCCCCGGGATGCCCCATCGGATGCCATAAATGGCGCGCATTGTTTTCGCGTAAAAAGTTGTCGTCTTTCATTGCAAAGCTCTCCCGAATTTTGATCAGGTTAGCACCATTTCCTTGAAATACCTTGCTGAAAAACACCTGGAACTGGTTGGTTTCCGACGCCCGGTCGCCCGCCGTTATCCCTTTCGAAAGATAAAATCCTCCCGACTTCCTGACTGGGATTTCAACCCAATGTTAAGACTTGTAAACACAAATTGCGGCGACCGTTTGAAAGACAGGATGCCCAGTATGTTAACAGTAAAACAATCCATCACATTGGCCGTGTTGCGTGTATCGCTTGGCTTGTTGCTATTCTGGTGGGGCCTGTCAAAAATTATCGCCCCTGTGAAGGGGGTGAAGATTTCAGATAAGTTTTACGGCGGCTATTTCAGCGTTGACAGCCTGCAATACGCGTTTGGATACGTTCAGGTTATTGTAGGTCTGTGTGTGATCTTTGGCTTTATGAAACGGTATGCAGTTCCGACCCAGTTGATCATCACAGGCGGCTCTTCACTTGCAATTTGGAATGCCCTGCTGGATCCGTTTGCACTCTATCTCCCTGTCGCCAAGGTCGCGCCTGTGCAGCATTTGTTTTACCCGTCTATGATTGCTTTGGCGGGGGCTGCTGTCATGATTGCGCTGCGGGATCACGATGTTTTCTCGGTGGACCATTGGATGTCCAAGCGAAACAAGCCCCGCAATATGTTACAAGTGCCTGCGGAATAGCGTACATGCGATCCATACAGACGGGCCTGCCATCCTCTGGCGGGCCCTTTCACTTGCTCTCGTTCAGATATTACACAAGATTCTGAAACTGATGAGCAATCAAGCATTGCACAAAAATTAATCTCTCGTCACAGTCCATCGAAAAGAAAGACCTTCCGACGACAAACGGCACTTGCCGCGGCATCATCGGACCATAGGGTCACACCGATACATGACCTGGGAGATCACAATGTTGAAGAAAACACTCGCCACCTTTGCAGGTGTCGCCCTTTTGGCGGGCGCTGCGTGGGCGGACACAAAAATTCCATTTGCATTGGATTGGAAATTCGAAGGCCCTGCGGCGCCTTATTTTTCAGCCATCGACAATGGCCATTTTGGGGCCGCTGGTCTGGATGTGGATGTATCCGCTGGCCAAGGCTCGCTTGATGCGATCCCAAAAGTCGCCACCGGAGCTTTCCCAATAGGCTTTGCTGACATCAACTCGCTGATCAAGTTCCTAGACCAAAACCCGGGCGCACCTGTGACAGCCGTCATGATGGTCTATGACAAGCCACCATTCGCGATTGTTGGTCGCAAATCTTTGGGCGTGAGCGCACCAAAAGACCTGGAAGGCCGCATTTTAGGTGCCCCGCCCCCAGATGGCGCATGGGCTCAGTTCCCCGCCTTCGCGACCGCCAATGATCTGGATGTCAGCAAAATCACGGTCGAGCCTGTTGGCTTTCCAACGCGGGAACCCATGCTCGCCGAAGGCAATGTTGCGGCTGTGACGGGCTTTTCCTTTTCCTCTTTCCTGAACCTCGTGCGTCTTGGCGTGCCAGAGGATGACATCTCGACCATCCTGATGGCCGATCACGGGCTGGAACTGTACGGCAACGCCATTATCGTGAACACCGATTTCGCAACTGCCAACCCCGACATCATCACCGGGTTCTTGGGCGCTATTGCAGCCGGTTGGAAAGACGCAATTTCTGATCCTGAAAAAGCGATCGCAAGCCTGATTGATCGCAACCCGGCCGCCGACGCAGGGTTGGAACAGCGGCGCTTGCAACTGGCAATCGACGCCAATGTCATGACGGATTATGTCACTGCAAATGGCATGGGTGGCATCGACGCCGCACGGATGGACAAGGCGCTTAAGCAGCTTGAACAAACCTATGACTTCCAGAATGCACCCGATGCAGCACTGTATTTCACAGATGCGTATTTGCCTGCCGCGGACCTGCGGAAACTCAAATAATCTTTGTGTGGGCGGCTGTTAAGGTCGCCCATCGCATCATGTCGGGGGACATAGGTTGGGCAACCTTCTGGATATCAAAGGCGTCAAACACGCCTATGCAACGGCGTCGGGGCCTTTGCCCGTGCTGGATGGCTTGGATCTGTCTGTTCCCGAAGGCGGCTTTGCCGCTGTCGTTGGCCCCTCGGGTTGCGGAAAATCCACGCTGACACGTCTGGTCGCGGGGCTGATGATGCCTGACGAAGGCGAGGTCTGGCTGCACGGTGAACGGGTCAAAGGGCCCAGACCCACAGTTGGTATGGCCTTTCAAAACCCGGTCCTGCTGGAATGGCGCTCGATTTTACAAAATGTCATGCTGCCTTTGGAAATTGTACCCACCAAGATGAGCAAGAAAGATCAGGAAGAGCGCGCCCGTAGCCTGTTGACCTTGGTCGGGTTGGACGGCTTTGAAAACAAACGCCCCTCGGAACTGTCCGGCGGCATGCGCCAGCGCGCCTCCTTGTGTCGCGCCATCGTGCACAAACCAGATGTCCTTGTTCTGGATGAACCTTTTGGCGCCCTTGATGCGTTCACCCGTGAAGATCTGTGGCAAACCATGCATAAAGTGAAAGAGGAAGAACCCTTTACCGGCGTTCTTATCACCCATGATCTGCGTGAAAGCCTGTTCCTTGCTGATCAGGTTATCGTCCTGTCCGGCCGCCCAGCGCGCACACAATATGTGATGGATGTGCATCTCACGGGAAAACGCGACATCGAACAGCTCTATACCCCGGAAAGCGCCGACGCCCTGAATGTGCTGCGCCAACAAATTCGCATCGCGCAAGGGCGCGACACAGAGGTGGCCCAATGAGACTGCGTCAAATCATGGTGCCTTTGCTCGCAGTCCTGCTGTTCGGGCTGTTCTGGGAATGGCTGGTTTGGGTGAACAATTGGCCAAATTACAAAATGGCGTCCCCGTCCGATCTGTGGCCCGCGTTCTGGAAATTCCGTTGGTTGTTTTTGGAATATGGCTGGGATACATTGTGGCGCACCGTTGTCGGGCTGCTGTTATCCGTCGTGTTTGGCGTATTTCTGGGCATGGTCATGGGCCTGTCCAAAACGATGCGCGATGCCCTGTATCCCTTGCTTGTTGGCTTCAATGCCATCCCAAAGGCGACCGTCGTGCCGATTGTGGCCCTTATGTTTGTCGGCCAGCATGATATGAATACAATTCTGATCGCGTTCTTGATCTCGTTCTTCCCGATCGCCGTGTCGGTCTCGATTGGGCTGTCCACGCTCGAACCGGAATACCGCGATATTTTGGCCTCGCTTGGCGCGTCCCGCTTTACGATTTTCTGGAAAATCGCACTGCCCAAAACCCTTCCCGAATTCTTCGGAGCCCTCAAAGTCGCCGTCACTCTGGCCTTTATCGGCACCAACCTGATGGAAATCGTCGAACCCCATGGGCGCGGCTTGGGGCACCTGTTCGACAGCGGAAAAATCAGCGCGGAT
>CALHST010000069.1 GCA_938038825.1 uncultured Paracoccaceae bacterium
GCAGAGCGTATGATACAGCCTTCCCGCCAAACCTTTGCGATCTCACTCATGGGCAATGCCCAATTGTTGTCGTCATTGGCCTTGTTCAGCAATGCAAAGCCCTGAGCATAACACAGAACTTTTCCCGCGATCAGTGCCTGCTCAAGATCGTCTTGGCTGACCGCATCCGGTGACATTGTCCGGGGCGTGGGGGCAAATGTCTGACTTGCTTCGAGCCGCAGATCCCGATTGGCGGACAGGTTGCGTGCGAAAACGGCGGCCTCGATCACAGGAACCGCGGCGCCCAGCATCTGGCCTTCAATGACTGTCCAGCGCCCGGTGCCTTTTTGGCCAGCGCGATCCAGAATGATGTCTAAAACGGGCGTTCCCGTGTCAGGATCTGTTGCCGCCCCGACTTTCCCAGAAATCTTGATCAGATAGCTTTGCAGGGCTCCAGTGTTCCATTTCTCAAAAACCTGCCCGCATGCGGCGGCGTCCATACCCAACCCATCCCGCATAATCCCGTAAATTTCGGCAATCAGCTGCATGTCCGCATATTCAATCCCGTTGTGAACGGTTTTAACAAAGTGGCCCGCGCCACCCGCGCCCATATTGGTTGCGCATGGGGTGTCATCATATTTGGCGGATATTGCTTCCAGAATGTGGCTCACGCGATCCCAACTTCCAGGAGTCCCACCACCCATGATCGACGGGCCAAATCGCGCACCTTCTGCACCGCCAGACACGCCGATGCCCAGATACGGAAACCCTGAGTCATTTGCGTCTTTCGTGCGGCGTTCTGTGTCGTGAAAATTCGCATTGCCTGCGTCGATGATCATATCGTCATCATCCAAAAGAGGCCTTAGGGCCGCGATCTGCCGATCAACGACGTCGCCCGCCGGAACCATCAAAATGATGTTGCGCGGCTTTTCAATCGCGGCGACAAAATCTTGCAAGGTCTCTCCAGCAATGAACTGACCTTTCAAAGGTCCGGCCTCATCAATAAAGGTCGCAATCCGATGTGTCGTGCGATTGTGAACGGCCACTTTAAACCCGTTATCTGCAATGTTCAGCGCCAACATGGCACCCATTGTTCCTAATCCAATCAATCCGACATGTGCGTGTGACATTTTCTTTCCAATCAAATCGTTTCCGCCTATGATACCGATAACAATTTAATTTTGAAAGTGAAAGCGATGCATTTTGTAGAAGATGTGAAACTGACCCATGTTGCTGTGATGGCCATGCTGGACGCAGCAATCCACGAGGCCGACGCTATGGGCCAGCCTCAATGTATCGCAATTGTGGATGCTAGTGGGGCGCTGTTGGGCCAAATCCGCATGACGGGCGCAAAATTTCTCAGTTTGAAAAGTGCCTTTACCAAGGCGCGCACGGCGGCTTCTATCCGGGCACCGTCAGATTCCATTCCAGAACATGTTGGCCTGTCAATTGCGGCTGCAACGGATGGAAGCGTCACACGTCTTGGCGGTGGTCTGCCGATTGTCGTTAGGGGCCAGTGTGTTGGCGGTATTGGCGTTGGGTCTGGATCGCCAGATCAGGACAAACAAGTTGCGCAAGCCGCTTTAAACGCGCTGAGTGGAGCGTAATCACATCACTGAAAAAAGGCGCAGTCTTTGGGGACTGCAGATGCAGCGACTTTGGTCTGTGTCCAAGCTGGTGCCAACATGGTCATAAAACAAGCGGTGTAGCGGTTAACAAAAATGGGCGCGCGTTTCGTTCATGGGCGCGATTAGTGGGCTAAGAGTGACCGAATACAGACAGTTTGCGGCGCCTTGTTTTGTCAATTAAAAGGGGATTTAACGCATCGAACGTGGGGGCAGGGGCACATAAATCGCACGCTGCACGGCTCTCTTTGTATTGGCTGTATGGCCCCGATTACCGCCGCATCACCGCAGACACAGATCATCGCAAATGTGTACCAAGGCTTGGCATTGCCGCGCGCCAGCGGTAAAGGCAGGAAAACCATCAAAAGCCGAGGGGATATCATGTCCATCGACACCTCTACCGCCGCCAAAGTGGCCAAGCTCGCCCGCATCAAAGTGGACGAAGATCGTTTGCCTGCCTTGGCTGAAGAATTTTCCAATATCTTGGGCTTTATCGAGCAACTGAATGAAGTCGATGTCACGGGTGTCGAACCGATGACATCCGTCACCCCGCAACGTTTGGTCCGGCGCGAAGATGTTGTTACTGATGGGGATCAACAGCCCAAAGTTCTGGCCAATGCGCCAGATACACGCGAAGGCTTTTTTGCTGTGCCAAAGGTAGTCGAATAATGAGCGATTTGAACACATTAGGCCTTGCCGACGCCCGTGATGCCCTGCGCAAGGGCGAAACGACATCAACCGCATTGACCGAAGCTTGCCTGACGGCAATCGGCGGATCAAAAGCACTGAATGCGTTTGTGCATAACACACCCGATATCGCGCTGGATCGTGCCAAAGCGGCCGATGACGCCATGTCAGCAGATGCGCCCGCGATGCATGGTCTTCCCATCGGGATCAAAGACCTGTTCTGCACCCAAGGGGTGGCGTCACAAGCCGCGTCCAAGATATTGGAAGGCTTCAAGCCGGAATATGAATCAACCGTGTCCCAAAATCTGCGGGATGCTGGTGCTGTGATGTTGGGCAAGCTCAACATGGATGAGTTTGCGATGGGCTCGTCCAACGAAACGTCCATCTACGGCGATGTTGTGAACCCGTGGAAAGTGGATGATCGCAACTTGACGCCGGGTGGCTCTTCGGGCGGATCGGCATCAGCTGTTGCTGCGGATTTATGTCTTGCGGCGACTGGGACAGACACGGGCGGATCTATTCGTCAACCCGCTGCTTTTACAGGGATAACCGGAATCAAGCCAACCTATGGCCGGTGTTCTCGCTGGGGCGTTGTGGCCTTTGCGTCCTCGCTGGATCAAGCAGGACCCATGACCAAATCTGTGCGTGACGCTGCCATCATGCTCGAGGCGATGTGCGGACACGATCCCAAAGACAGCACCTCTGCTGATTTGGCGGTGCCGAATTTTGAGGCCGCTTTGACAGGCGACATCAAAGGCAAAAAGATCGGAATTCCAAAAGAATACCGACTTGATGGCATGCCGCAGGAAATCGAAGACCTTTGGACAAAAGGTCGTGAAATGATGCTGGATGCGGGTGCTGAATTGGTCGATATCTCGCTGCCGCATACAAAATACGCGTTGCCTGCCTATTACGTGATCGCACCGGCAGAAGCCTCTTCGAACCTGGCGCGTTACGACGGTGTGCGCTTTGGGCATCGTGCCAAACTGGAACAGGGCGATGGCATCACCGAGATGTATGAAAAGACCCGTGCCGAAGGCTTTGGGCCAGAAGTGCAGCGCCGCGTGATGATCGGCACCTATGTTCTGTCCGCTGGGTTTTATGATGCGTATTACAACCGCGCCCGCCGAGTTAGAGCGTTGATCAAAAAGGACTTTGATGATGTCTTTGCGCTAGGTGTGGATGGCATTCTAACTCCTGCGACTCCCTCTGCGGCCTTTGGCCTTGGCGAAATGAAAGACGCAGATCCGGTGCAAATGTACCTGAACGATGTGTTTACAGTCACGGTCAATTTGGCTGGGTTGCCGGGGATTTCCGTGCCCGCAGGCGTTGATGCGCAGGGGCTTCCATTGGGGTTGCAATTGATTGGCAAACCCTGGGAAGAAGGCGATTTGCTGAACCTTGCTTATGCGCTGGAAGACCGCGCGGGCTTTGTGGCCAAGCCCAGCAAATGGTGGTAAGCTTAAACCAACTATAGAAAAATGGGTTGGGCGACAAACATGATACGGGTTTTGCTGGGAAGCGCCGCATTTTCGGTGCTGGTGGCATGTCAGACGACAAGAGTACCAGACAGTGGCTTTGACGCTGACAAGGCCCGTCGCGACGCGGCTTTGGCACAAACTTCTTTCCAGCCACCGTTGCAGGCCACGGTCCCGTCGGCCCCGTCTGTCTCGCAAACCGCGCTGCCGTCAAATCCGGCCGCCGCACCGTTGCCGTCTTCGATTACTTCGGCCGTGCAAGGCACCGATCCGCTGGAAGCAGCTGCCGCAGCCCGTGCAGCTGCCGCCAATTCTGGGGTACAACCTGTGCAAGCGAACCCGGCCAATCCTGCGCCAGGCATCGCGCAATCAGGTGGTATTTCTTCAGAACAGGATTTTGGCGAAGTGTCGTCGCGCCGTTCCATCCAGAATGACGCAGCACGTATTGCCGCCAACCGAGCCCAGTACACGGTGATCGCGCCAACAGCTTTGCCAACGCGATCGGGCAGTGGATCACAGCCCAACATCGTGGCGTATGCCCTCAGCACAAATCACCCGGTTGGAACCCAATTGCATCGGCGCAGCCGCATCCGGTCAAATCAACGTCAAGCGGCGGCCTGTGCAGCATTCCCATCGCCGGATCAGGCACAAATCGAGTTTTTGAGCCAAGGCGGTCCTGATCGGGATCGCAAGGGTCTGGATCCAGACGGGGACGGTTTTGCCTGCACATGGGATCCAACGCCGTTTCGTGCAGCACGACGA
>CALHST010000070.1 GCA_938038825.1 uncultured Paracoccaceae bacterium
ACTTCGTTCTTGCCCGTGTTGAACACCCGAACCCCACCGGCCGAGCGGGAGCGGAACGAGATGCCATCAACCGGCACGCGGATCGACTGACCCTTGGAGGTTGCCAGCATGATCTGGTCTTCCATCTCAACTGGGAAGGAGGCCACAAGTTCGCCGCCACGCATGGCTTTGTCCATTGCTGTCACACCCATACCGCCGCGTCCGCGTAGCGGATAATCGTGTGAGGACGACAGTTTACCGGCCCCACCTGATGTGATGGTTAAGATCAGATTCTCAACCGCCGACATCTCGGCGTAACGTTCTGTGGACAGGTTGCCTGCTGGGACGTCCTCGTCTTCGGCTTCTGGTTCTTCTGTGACACCCGCCATCAAACGGCGCTGTTTCAGATACGCGGCACGCTCTTCCGGGGAGGCTTCAAAGTGGCGGATGATCGACATGGACACGACCTTGTCGTCGCCCGTCAGTCTGATCCCGCGCACACCGGTTGAGGCGCGCGAGTTGAACACACGTACATCTGTAGCGCGGAAGCGAATGGCGCGGCCCGAATTGGTCACCAACATCACGTCGTCATCATTGGACGCAATGCGTGCATTGATCAGCGTGGTGCCTTCGTGTTCGCCTTCAAACTTCATGGCGATCTTGCCGTTGGACTTCACATTGGTGAAGTCCGACAGCTTATTGCGGCGCACAGTCCCGGCAGAGGTCGCGAAGACCACTTGCAGATCGTCCCATTCCTTTTCGTCGCGATCCACCGGCATGATCGCCGCAATGGAAACACCCGTTGGGATGGGCAGAATGTTGACGATGGCTTTGCCTTTGGCGGTCCGACCGCCTTGGGGCAGGCGCCATGTCTTCAACTTATAGACCATGCCGTCTGTGGTGAAGAACAGCAGTTGCGTATGTGTGTTGGCAACGAAAAGCGTGGTGACCACGTCTTCTTCTTTGGTCTGCATACCAGACACGCCTTTGCCGCCGCGCTTTTGGCTGCGGAAATCGACCAGCGGTGTGCGTTTGATATAGCCGCCTGATGTGACGGTAACGACCATGTCTTCGCGTTCGATCAGGTCTTCGTCTTCCATGTCGCCAGACCAGTCGACAATTTCGGTCCGACGGGGCACAGCAAACAAATCACGCACTTCTTGCAGTTCGTGTGTCATGATGCCCATGATGCGTTCACGAGAGCCCAGAATCTCAAGGTATTCTTTGATCTTACTGGCCAGTTCTTCGAGTTCGTCGGTGACTTCTTTCACACCAATCTGGGTCAAACGCTGCAAGCGCAGATCCAGGATCGCGCGGGCTTGGGTTTCAGACAGGTTATACGTCCCGTCCTCATTCATCTTGTGGGTCGGATCGTCGATCAGCTTGATATAATCCGCAATTTCAAGTGCGGGCCACCGGCGTTCCATCAGTTTGACACGGGCTTCGGCGCCATCCGCCGAGGCGCGAATGGTTGCAACGACCTCATCCACATTGGACACAGCCACAGCCAAACCACACAAAATATGCGAGCGTTCACGCGCTTTGCGCAGTTCGAACGCAGTGCGGCGCGCAATCACCTCTTCGCGGAAATCAATGAACGATGTCAGGAACCGCCGCAATGTCAGCTGTTCGGGCCGCCCACCATTCAGGGCCAGCATGTTACAGCCGAAATAGGTTTGCATCGGCGTAAAGCGGAACAATTGGTTCAACACAACTTCTGCCGTGGCATCCCGTTTCAGTTCCACAACCACCCGCACGCCATTGCGGTCGGATTCGTCCTGAACATGGGCAATGCCTTCGATCCGCTTTTCACGCGCGGCCTCGGCAATGCGTTCGATCATCGTGGCTTTGTTCACCTGATAGGGAATCTCGTCGATGATAATGGCCCAACGGTCCCGGCGAATTTCTTCGACCCGCGTTTTGGACCGGATAACAACGCTGCCGCGCCCTTCAAGATAGGCCTTGCGCGCGCCAGAGCGCCCCAGCATGATCCCACCGGTCGGGAAATCAGGTCCCGGCACGTATTCAATCAGTTGTTCAGACGTCAGGTCAGGATCCTCAATCAACGCCAAAGTGGCGTCAACGATCTCTCCCAGATTGTGGGGAGGGATGTTGGTGGCCATACCCACCGCAATCCCGCCAGCACCATTGACCAGCATATTCGGAAAGCGCGAGGGCAGAACCGTGGGTTCACGGTCTTTGCCGTCATAGTTGTCCTGAAAATCAACTGTGTCTTTGTCGATATCCGCAAGCACATAGGCTGCCGGTTTGTCCATGCGCACTTCGGTATACCGCATCGCCGCCGGGTTATCGCCGTCCATGGAGCCAAAGTTACCTTGGCCATCCAACAAGGGCAGAGACATCGAAAAGTCCTGAGCCATCCGCACAAGCGCATCATAGATCGCGCTGTCACCATGTGGGTGATATTTCCCCATCACTTCGCCAACGGCACGCGCCGATTTGCGATAGGATTTGTCATGTGTGTTGTTGGTTTCATGCATCGCATACAGGATGCGCCGGTGAACCGGTTTCAATCCATCACGCAAATCCGGGATCGCACGGGAGACAATAACCGACATCGCATAATCAAGATACGAGGTCTTCATCTCGCGCTCGATGGATACGGTCGGTCCGTCGTAAACGGGCCGCTCGGGGCGTTTTTCGTCTTCGTTTTCAGGTGTTTCTGGCGTGTCGCTCACGTTTATGTGCCTGTTCTTTTGCAGCGCTATATATTGCGTTTACCTATAGCAGAAAGCGTATATGCGGTGCAATGGAAAGGGTTGATGCTGGCTGTCACCGCTGGGGATTGAGTGCTAACACATTGTTTTCATTCAAAAGTAATATCAGCATGTTAAGGTCGTGTCAGAGCACTCAAAAACAGAGGTTGAAATGACCCAATCTGAAACCGAACTGATGTTGCAAGGATACGGGCTGACCACGGCCGAGATGTTCTATCACATGCCGGATTACACACATGTGCTGAACACTTTTGTCTGGCAGGATTACGATCTGGCGCCAGACCATCCTAAGCTCTTCAAATTCATAGAATTTTGGCAGTCTGAATTAGATGGGCCGCTGCATTCCGTGCGCTTTACACATCGCAAAATGGTCAGTGCCGGGGAATGGCGGCATGTGACGGGTGAGTTTTATCTGCATTAGCGTTTGTTTGCGACCACCGTGCAGCCATTGTTGACACTGCCTTCAAAGCGGCGGCCATTGGCGGAAAACCGGTGTTTGCCCGTCGCGCGGATCAATCCCAGACGTTCTTTTTGGACAAACTCGCGGCCCGATACTGTGACATCCAGTTTTGTTTGCGCCGCGATACCTTTGCTTTTTGCGGCACCGATATATGCGTTTGCGCCCTTTTTCTCATAGACCGAAACACCTTCGATGCGGCCCCACACTTTGCATTGGGCAACCCAATCCCACGTACCTGCCAGATCATAGACGACCTGCTTTGGCTTGGGTTTGGCTTTGCGCGGTTTTGACACCTGTTTGCGCCGTGCGGGTTTCTTTGCGGCGGGTTTTTCTTCCGTCGGTTCGATTTTGAGCCCGACCGAGATCGTGACGGACAGACCGCCGATGGATATGACACCGTCAGTATGGTCGGGATGTGCAGACCCGGCAGCGGGACATCCAAGGCAGGCAATCAGTGCTAAAACACGTCTCATGGTGCGAAATCTCTTGATGGTGTTGCGATGTTATACACGCAAACGCATCGGCGCTGTGATTTAAAGCACAGGTACCCTTGCGGTTATTTTTACACGTACCGGGTGCAGCGGGCGCACGGCTTGACGCAGCGTCGTTTGAAACAGGGCTTTGCGCGCGTTGGTTGTTTGCTCGTAGGGTTGGGGTAGCTGGCAAAAGGACGCCCCGATGAAACGCATTCTGATCAACAAAGCTGACATCACGCAGACACGGATGGACGATGTCGCGTCTGCGCCTCTGACGGATGGACAAGCGCGGGTGTCTTTGCAGCGGTTTGCGTTGACGGCCAACAACGTCACCTATGGCGCGGCGGCAGAGATGATTGGCTATTGGAAGTTCTTTCCGTCGGGTGTCGACGGGCAGGGTTTGTTACCGGTTTGGGGCTTTGCCGAAGTCACAGAAAGCCAGTCGGATGTCTTGGATGTTGGCACGCGGCTTTATGGGTTTTTTCCGTTTGCGCAAGACCTTGTGATGGAACCCAAAGCATTGGGAAGGAACGGAGTTTTAGACGCCGCCGCGCACCGTGCGGATCTGCCTGTTGTTTATAACCAATATGCACGTGTGCGTGACACAGACATCCCGCATGAGCGTCTGCGCGCGTTGTTGCAGCCCTTGCTCGCGACATCGTTTTTGCTGTGTGACTGGCTGGTGGACAATGATCATTTTGGGGCTGAACAAATCATCATTGGCAGCGCGTCGTCGAAAACCGGGTTGGGGTTGTGC
>CALHST010000071.1 GCA_938038825.1 uncultured Paracoccaceae bacterium
AGCGAGAAGAACGGCAAGCTGCGTGGCTATGGCTTTAACTGCTTTATCGAGGCCTGCGGGATTGCCCCGTCGAACCTGGTTGGGCAACTCGGTGCACGGGCGGGTCTGTATGAATCCGCCACTGTGCGGGTGAATGCGACGGGTGGTCTGGTTGTGATGACCGGCTCACACAGCCACGGCCAGGGCCACGAGACCACGTTCCCGCAAGTCATTGCCGAGATGATCGGCATTGATGAGAGCATGGTCGAGATCGTGCATGGTGATACGGACAAAGTGCCGATGGGCATGGGGACGTATGGGTCACGCTCGATCGCTGTGGGGGGCTCTGCCATGGTGCGGGCTGCTGAAAAGATCATCAACAAGACCAAGAAGATCGCCGCACATTTGATGGAGGCCTCAGAGACCGACATCGAGTTGAAGGATGGGGCCTTCAGCGTGGCAGGCACGGATAAATCCGTCGCGTGGGGGGATGTGTGTCTGGCCGCCTATGTGCCGCATAACTACCCGTTGGAGGATATCGAGCCGGGCCTGGAAGAGACCGCGTTTTATGATCCGTCCAACTTCACCTACCCTGCGGGCGGTTATGCCTGCGAGGTCGAAGTGGATCCGGAAACGGGCGTGGTTACGATTGAGCGGTTCTCATCGGCGGATGATTTTGGCAATGTGATCAACCCGATGATCGTCGAAGGCCAGGTGCAGGGCGGGATCGCGCAAGGGATCGGTCAGGCGCTGCTGGAAAACTGTGCCTATGACGAAAACGGTCAACTTCTCAGCGCGTCTTACATGGATTACACCATGCCGCGTGCCGATAACCTGCCGCATATGGCACATTACATTGCAGACCATTCCTGCCAGACGCCCTGCACGCATAACCCATTGGGTGTGAAGGGCTGTGGTGAGGCGGGGGCGATTGGCTCTCCTCCGACTGTGATCAACGCCATTCTGGATGCGCTGAACTCTGGCGGTCACAAGGTGGATCACATTGACATGCCTGCGACGCCTGCCAAAGTTTGGGCGGCCATGCAAAAATGATCCAAGATGGGTACGAGGGGCGCTGCCCCTCGCGCTCCCCGAGGTATTTTTGACCAAAAGAACCAGGACAGAGGCCTGTGATCCGCGGTCATCATAAGGAAAACAAGACGATGTATAATTTTGATTTTGAACAACCCGGCAGCGTTGCAGATGCAGTCGCAGCTTTGGGCGCAGACGACGCGCAGGCTTTGGGTGGGGGGCAGACCTTGATCCCCACGCTCAAGCAGCGCTTGAACCAACCCGCCAAGCTGGTGAGCCTGACAGGAATTGCGGATCTGGTCGGGGTCGGCGTGCGCGACGATCAACTGGATATAGGCGGGGCCACAACCCACGGGCAAGTGGCTGCCGAAGCTGGCGCCTATCCGGCCCTGGCAGAACTGGCCTCCCATATTGGCGATCCGGCTGTGCGCAACCGGGGCACCATTGGGGGATCTTTGGCCAATAACGATCCGGCGGCCTGTTATCCGGCGGCCGCCCTGGGATCGGGGGCTTTGATCAAGACCAATGCCCGCGAGATCGCAGCAGATGATTATTTCCAGGGCATGTTCGCCACGGCGCTGAACGAAGGCGAGATCATCACCGGCGTGTCCTTCCCGGTGCCACAAAAGGCGCATTACGAGAAGTTCGTGCAACCCGCCTCGCGCTTTGCGCTGGTGGGTGTGTTTGTGGCCAAATACGCGAGCGGCGTGCGCGTCGCGGTCACCGGAGCCTCGGAAGAGGGCGTGTACCGCTGGAGCGCCGCCGAAGAGGCGCTTAGCGCCAACTTCTCACCCGAGGCCCTCGACGGGCTCAGCGTGCCCGCCGACGGACTCATCGCAGACCTGCACGCAACACCCGCATACCGCGCAAACCTCGTCAAAGTCTGCACAAAACGCGCCGTTCAAAACGCACGGTAAAAAAAACGTGCGGTAAAAAACGTGCGGGACATCACTTGGAAGGCCATGCAGCACTGCGTGGCCTTTTTTCGTGTCAGAATGTGGTGATATCGCCCGTTCGATCCACAAGTAAAACGCGCTCCAGATTTAGTTGGCTGTGGACCCGTTTGATATCCGTCAATGACGCCAAACAGAATGCTGTGGACAGACCATCCGCCCAGGTGGCGCTAGCATCCATGACGGACACCGTGGACCAGTGGCTGTCCCCACCTGTTGGTGAAAAGATATGCGCCGTGTCGCCAATACGTGTGGCCGCGGGGCTGGACGTTGCGATTGCCTTACCTTGCAACGTTACATGCCCCAGCACACCAAATTCCGGGTCTTGCACGCCAAGGGTGCGCGCGGGGCCACGCACAGCGTGTTCGCCCAGATTGACATGAATATTGCCAAGCCCATGCGCCACAAGATCCGCTGTGACCAAATCTGTGGCGTATCCTTGTGCGATCCCGTTAAACGTCAGGGACTGCCCTGCCCCAAGCCGGATCACATCGGCATCGAACTGGATTTTTTGCCAATCCACCAAAGCGCGCGCATCTTGCAAGGGATGCCGGTCAACGCGCGCGTGCCAAAACGCTTGGACCGTAGGATCAAACAGACCGCCGGTTACTGTGTGGATCTGATCGGATATCGCCAGCAGATCCAACAGATCTTGAGGCGGGTTTCGCAAGACCCCGGTGCGGTTCAACTGGCTGAGCACCGACGTGGGGTCATAGAGGCTAAACAGGTGTTCAACACGACGCAGGTTTTGAATCGCCGATCTCAGCGCGGGTTCAGTTTGTTCAACGGGCCCATGCAATTCAAGGGACACCTCTGCTCCCATCGCAAATCCGCTCCAACGAGTCGGAGCTGCGGCAAAGGCGGGCATCGCACTGCACGCAGCAGACAGGGTCAAAAAGCGGCGGCGATGCATCATTGGGCTGCGACCTCTTGTGGGGCAACGGCACGGGTTTGACGACGATCCGCGAGGATCAGTGGCACGCATTGTTTGCGGTCGTCATGGATGGTCACGCAATCCAAGCATTGGAAACATTCGGAATAGTCGATTTTGCCAGTTTTCTCGATCGCGCCATAGCGGCATTTTACTTTGCACAATTGGCAGGGAGACCCGCAGTCAGCGCGACGGGGGATCCAGCTGCGGGTACGCACCATGCCGCCAATGGCCATCACTGCACCCAGCGGGCAGACATACCGGCAAAAGCCTTTGAACAGCATCATTGAGGCCAACAGCCAGAACACGGCATAGGCCACGTAATACCATTCGCGCACAAAGAACGTGGTGATGGCCGTTTTG
>CALHST010000072.1 GCA_938038825.1 uncultured Paracoccaceae bacterium
GAAGACTTTCGATCGCCGCAGCACCCAAATCTGGATCCCGTGTCCCGTATTCTGACAAATAGAATACGATATGTGTCAGCTCGTATGCTGCTTTTTTGTTGGGGATCGCAAAAGTGTCTGAGCGCGACAAGAACTGGTGCAAACGGGAACGCAAATTTGCATCTATTGCCCCAATGTTGCGTCGTGCCAATAATCGTTCCGCCTCTGCGCGCTGCAAGTCTGACAGTTCGGCATCTGGCAAGCCTTGGTCCAAAGCCCATGCACACATGGCTTCGCCCTTGTTGCCCACAATCCCCAGATCCTCCAGATCCAAGCAGATCGACAAAAGAAAGCGATAATATTGCGGATATTCTGCCAAGCGCAGATCAATCGTCTCATAGACGGCGTCGTATTCAGGCAAGATTTGCTCGCCCGGTTGCCCGGTGCTCAGTGCGATATTTAAGAACTCTGCGTTTTCCTTCAGCCAAAACACGTCATCGTCTCGACGCCGGTTTGATGCAAACAAGGCTGCGTGCTGCCCCATCCGAACCGGACGGGGCTGGCCGCGCAAGCGAGGAGCCAAGGCAACCACGTTAGAAAAATCTGTGGTTGCCTCGGCGGGGGCTTGGCCGAAAGACATCTTCAGGATCCTGACGAGAACAAGCCAGTGACATCACCAGCCGCATTAGCGCTGCTGGCAGACGGGGCAGAACCAGAGGAAAACGTCCCAGTAGCATCCCCATTCAGGGCATCCGTTGTAGCCGCTGGTGCGGAACCCGACGAAAACATCTCGACCAGATCACCCTGATCTGTGTCCGAAGCCGTGGGAGCAGAGCCAGAAGAAAACATCTCGACAGCATCGCCTGCCGAGGCATTCGTTTGCGATGGTGCGGAGCCGGACGAAAACATCTCGACCGCCTCTCCAGCTTGTGTATTGCTCGCTGTGGGGGCCGATCCGGAAGAAAACATGTCGACCAGATCACCTGCATCCGTTTTCGACGCCATGGGCGCGGACCCAGAGGAAAATAGATTTACCAAGTCGCCTGCAACCGTGTCAGATGCGGTTGGTGCGGAGCCAGAGGAAAACATCTCGGCGCCTTCACCCAACAGTTGACTTGCGCTGAGGGTCGGTGCGGAACCCGACGAAAACATCTGAGTCAGATCGCCAGAGTGGATGTCAGACATGGCCGTTGGTGCGGAGCCTGACGAGAACATGTCGAGTGCATCACCGGTCCCTATGTCAGATGTCAGGGGCGCTGAACCTGATGAGAACATCTCAACACCCACGCCGCTTTCGAAGCTTGTCAGAGTGGTTTCGGTGATGTGAGCGAATGTTGTTTTTGCAAGTGCAGTCATGGTCGTCTTTCCCAGTGAGGTTGTTGAAATCCCCATTACGCTGCACCCGTTAAAGGCGAGTGGTTAAGAAATTTTTCCCTAATAAAGTGTTAAAGCGTCGAGTTATCCACATGAAATCCGGTTTGTATCTCATGAGCGTCACGTCTTGAACTGCGATGCACAACTTTAACAAGAATTGTTATCCACAGATCGCCTTAAGATTGCAATGCAACCCATTCGGGTAATTGTTAAAAAAGGGTTACCAAAAATCACGCCTTGCTCGCGCTCTGTGCGGCACGATACACCGCTGATATCTGCGGTTGGAGGGGCCTAAATGCGAATCGCCACGTTCAATATCAATGGAATCAAAGCCCGGGCGCAGGCGCTTCCCGACTGGTTGGACGAAGCGCAGCCCGATGTTGCCTTGCTGCAGGAAATCAAATCCGTGGATGAAGGTTTCCCGCGAGAGCTGTTCGAAGAGCGCGGCTATAACGTCGAAACGCACGGGCAAAAAGGCTTTAACGGCGTGGCGATCCTGTCAAAGCATCCATTGGAAGACGTCACGCGCGGATTGCCGGGCGATCCCGAAGACGAACAAGCGCGATATATTGAAGCCACAGTAGTGGGCGATACCCATGCGATCCGCCTGTGCGGGCTCTATTTGCCCAACGGCAATCCCTGTCCCGGTCCAAAATATGATTACAAACTGGCCTGGATGAAACGCCTGCAAACCCGCGCCGAAGAACTTTTGGCATCGGAAACACCGTTTTTGATGGCGGGTGATTACAACATTATCCCCCAAGACGAAGACGCGCGCCGCCCAGAGGTCTGGCAAGAAGACGCGCTGGCCCGGCCCGAAAGCCGCGCCGCGTTCCGTCAACTGGTCAATCTGGGTTTAACCGATGCATTCCGCGCACGCGTATCGGGGCCGGAACACTATTCTTTCTGGGATTATCAGGCCGGTGCCTGGAACCGCGACGATGGGATAAGGATCGACCACTTTTTGTTGTGCCCGCAATCTGCGGATTGGTTGACTGATGTGGGCATCGACAAAGACATTCGCGCCCGGGAAAAGCCGTCAGACCATGTCCCTGTTTGGGTTGATCTCGCCCTTTGACACGAAAAGGGCCGCCCCATTGGACGGCCCACTTCCAGAATTGATCAAAAATTTAGCGTGTCTGCAACGCACGATACGCGCCAGTCACGAGCAATGCAGCGATAACAGCTTTGACCGCGTCGCCAATCAAAAACGGTGCAATGAAGTGTGCCAAGTAATACGCACCAAAGTCTTGAGCGACCCAACCTGCGTCCATTCCAAACGCAGAGGCAACGACCATTGGCCATGCGATACCGGGTACATACAATAATGCCGAGGCCACGATGCATACCAAAGCGGTCAGGAAGACATTTTTCGTAAGGCCACGGTCTGCGGCGAAACCAACCAGCCACGCAAGCCCGACAAAGCCGACCAAAAAGCCCGCTGTTGGGCCAAAGAACGCGGCCCCGTTATTTGCGTTTGCGAAAACCGGCAATCCAATCGCCCCTTCAGCAAGGTACGCGATCAGTGTCACCGCACCAAGACGCGCGCCGAACGTCAGGCCAACAATCAAGATCGCAAGAGTTTGCAATGTCATTGGCACCGGAAGCATCGGGACGCTGATTTGCGCGGCTATCGCGATAAACAGCGATCCAGCTAGTACCAAAGTTGCTTGTTTAAGAAGGGTTTGTTGGCCAAAGGCCGCTTGAACCATAGTCATGTGTTCAGAATTCCTGTCTGCATATGTTGCTTTTTCTGCGCCGCATTTGCGGCAGTGCAGCAATGGAAGTCAAGCAGCCCCTCTTGCGATTGCGCAAACAAACTGCCAAAGCGCTGGCCATGGCAAATCATGAGACAAAAATCGCCTTGGTCACAGGCGCATCGCGTGGCTTAGGCGCCGCATTGGCCGAGGCTTTGGCCGCGAAATTCCACATCATCGCCGTTGGCCGCACCGTCGGCGCACTGGAAGAGTTGGACGATCGGATCAAGGCCAAAGCGGGCTCTGCCACTTTGGCGCCAATGGATGTAACGGACCCCGATGCCATGGCAACCTTATGCCGGGGCATTCATGACCGATGGGGACATCTGGATCTGTGGATGCACGCGGCTGTTCACGCAGCCCCGCTGGCACCCACTTCGATGTTGGACGCAAAAGACGTTTCAAAATCCGTTTCTGCGAACATAACAGCGACAGCCACGCTCATCACCTATGTCTCGCCTTTGTTAGGGGCTGATGGCACGGCTGTGTTCTTTGATGACAGCCGATCCGGAGAAAAATTCTTTGGCAGCTATGGCGCAACAAAAGCTGCGCAGATTGCATTGGCACGCAGTTGGAAGGCAGAAACGGTAAAAACCGGCCCCAAGGTGCACATCGTTACGCCGCCAGCAATGCCAACCGCGACACGTGCCCGTTTCTTCCCCGGCGAAGATCGCAGCGCGCTGACAGATATTCATCATGCTGCACAAGACGTGTTGAAGACCCTGAGTCTCTAGGGACACATCACAACAGAAAACACTGCGCCTGCTTGCCGCGACCTGCACCCTCGCCTATCACAAAACAAAGCAGCATAAGGGCGGGCCATGCGCATTCTCATCACCAATGACGACGGCATTAACGCCCCCGGACTAAAGGTGCTGGAAGACATCGCGCAAGAGATTGCTGGCGCTGATGGCGAAGTCTGGACCGTCGCGCCTGCGTTTGAACAATCCGGCGTCGGTCACTGCATCAACTACACGAAACCAACCATGTTGTCCCAGATGGGCCCGCGCCGATTTGCTGCCGAAGGCTCCCCTGCCGATTGCGTGCTTGCCGGGGTCCACGACATCATGCCTCAAAGGCCCGATTTGGTGTTGTCGGGTGTGAACCGGGGCAATAATTCGGCTGAAAACACATTGTATTCCGGAACCATCGGTGCAGCCATCGAGGCCGCCTTGCAAGGGCTGCCCGCGATCGCTTTGTCCCAGTACTATGGGTTGCTAAACCGCGATTTGGACAATCCGTTCGAAGCTGCAGCAGAACATGGGGCCACAGTGATCCGCGGCATCATGGACGCTGGCTTTGATCTGACGGACGCCTACAGCCTCTTTTACAATGTTAATTTTCCACCCGTTCCAGCGGGCGATGTGCACGGTATTGTCGCCGCAACTCAAGGGCGTCGGCCCGGTGTGTATTTTGGTGCAGAACCGTTCACCTCTCCTTCAGGGCGCCGGTATTTGTGGATCAAAGGTGGAGATCAGCGGATTCCCGCCGAAGCCGGATCAGACGGTGCAGTCAATCTGGAAGGATCCATATCCGTAACACCAATGCGAGCGGACCTGACAGATCACGCGGCCCTGTCGCGCCTAGAAGCGGTCTTTTCATGATGGATCTCGCAGAGCGTCAAATGCAGTTTCTGTTTGCTTTGCGTTCGCGTGGTGTCACGGATTCCCGTGTCTTGGGAGCGATGGAAAAAGTCGATCGGGGTCCCTTTGTGCGCGGCCTCTTTTCAGAACGCGCCTATGAGGACACACCACTTCCCATTTCCTGTGGACAAACGATTTCCCAACCGTCCATCGTTGGCCTTATGACTCAGGCCCTAAACGTGTCACCACGGGACAAAGTTCTCGAAGTGGGGACAGGTTCAGGCTATCAAGCGGCGATTTTGTCCCGGTTGGCCCGGCGGGTTTACACGGTCGAGCGTTATGATCGTTTGGTGCGCGAAGCCCAAGCCATTTTCGAACGGCTAGACATTACAAACATCACCACAATGGTGGGCGACGGATCACACGGTTTGCCCGAACAAGCCCCCTTTGATCGCATCCTTGTGACAGCGGCCGCAGAAGACCCGCCCGGCCCGCTCTTGGCGCAATTGAAAATTGGCGGTATTATGGTTGTGCCGGTGGGCCAGTCAGATACGGTTCAAAGCCTTATCCGAGTGCGCAAAACTGAAGACGGCCTAGACTATGACGAGTTGTGCCCAGTACGCTTCGTGCCATTGCTGGAAGGTCTCGGCAAAGAATAACACCACTCGTCACAGAGTGTGATATAAGACGTTTGGATCCAAAGCCCCAACAAATAGGGGCATGGTATGAGGACAAGCAGATGACGTTGACAAAGTTCGGCACCGCACGGGCACTTTCTGGAATTGCGCTTTTGGCACTGACGGCCTGTGAAGGGTTCGACTCAGATTTTCGAGGGGCGACAGGTGGGTTCAGCACCGCAGACGCCGCACAGCAGGCGCCCATAGGACGCCCGGACCCAGATGCACGTGGGGTGATTACCTATCCCAATTATCAAGTCGCCGTTGCGCAACGCGGGGACACAGTGACAGATGTCGCGACCCGTATCGGCACTGATGCCCAACAATTGGCAAGCTTCAATGGTTTACCAATTGATGCGCCCCTGCGCAGTGGCGAAGTTATCGCGCTGCCGAAAGGGAGCATCGCAACAGCTGCCGCCCCGATCAACCCAACGGCCCCCGCATCAGTGGACGTAACGACGCTAGCAGGACAGGCCATTGATGCCGCCCCCGCGACGCCAGCCTCGACTGCGGTTACCACAGCGCCGATCCCAGAAGCGCAAGAACCCATTCGTCATAAAGTGGCTCGTGGCGAAACCGCCTTTTCGATCGCACGCCTGTACAAAGTGCCCGTGCGCACGTTGGCGCGTTGGAACGGTCTTGGCCCACAGTTCACGATCCGTGAAGGCCAATTCTTGTTAATCCCTGTCGCAAACACGCCGCCCCCTGCCGCGCCAACCGCTGAAACAGTGCCCGGTCAAGGATCCCCGACGCCCACACCACCCTCGGCCGAAAAACCTTTGCCCGAGGATGACACTGAGCCAGCGGCATCTGCAAAAGCACCGCCGAAAGTCGATGCCGATTTGGGAAAGGCTACAAAAACCCAATCAGAAGGACGCTTTGCGTTTCCCGTTCAAGGCACCATCATTCGGGACTATGCCAAAGGGCGCAATGAAAGCATCAATATCAAAGGCGCACCCGGTGACCCTGTAAGGGCTGCAGACACTGGCACTGTCGCTGCGATAACTGAAAGCGCCGAAGGTGTGCCTATCATTGTTGTGAGACATGAGCAGAAATTACTGACCGTCTATGCCAATGTAACAGACGTTTTGGTCAAAAAAGGCGATACTGTCCGACGGGGTCAAGGGCTTGCGAAACTGCGTCCAGGGGATCAATCCTTTGTGCATTTCGAAGTCCGCGAAGGATTTGACAGCGTCGATCCGAATGCGTTTTTGAATTGAGGTGGCGTGAGCTAAAGCTCACCCTACTTTCAGAAAAAGCGGCCGCGCTGCTGGATGGAATTCAGCGCGTTGAACCAAATCTGCAACCCCGCACTCCGTTCAACCTGTAAGGTGAGCTTTAGCTCACGTTGACACCGTGTCGTCCCGCCAGATCGGTAAAGTATTGCCAGGCCACACGGCCCGAACGTGAACCCCGCGTCGCTTGCCACTCAATGGCTTCCGCGCGCAATTGCTCTGGCGGGATCGACACACCATGGGCGTCACAATAGCCCTGGATCATGTCCAAATACTGATCCTGATCACACGGGTGGAACCCCAACCACAGTCCAAACCGATCGGACAGCGATACTTTTTCTTCCACAGCCTCGGACGGGTTGATCGCTGATCCGCGTTCATTTTCGATCATATCTCGCGGCATCAGATGGCGCCGATTTGACGTTGCATAAAGAATGACGTTGTCGGGGCGCCCCTCAATCCCACCATCCAGCACCGCCTTCAGGGATTTGTAGTGCTCATCATCATGCGAAAAGCTCAGATCATCACAGAACAATAAAAACCGCGCGGGCGCGTCTCTGAGCACGTTCAACAATTGGCCAACACTTGGTAAATCTTCGCGTTGCAGCTCTACCAATTTCAAATCTGGGTGTTGTTCCAGAACATGCGCATGCACTGCTTTCACAAGGCTGGATTTCCCCATACCCCGCGCGCCCCATAACAGCGCATTGTTGGCGGGCAACCCGGCAGCAAATTGGCACGTATTGGCCAGCAGCGTATCACGGGACCGATCGACACCAATCAACAGATCCAGCGACACGCGATTGACCGATTGAACCGGAACTAATCTGTCCGGATGCACATGCCACACATAGGCCTGTGCGCTCCAGTCAGGTTGTGCCATTGGCACCGGAGACAGCCTCTCCAAGGCCTCTGCGATGCGTTCTAGCGCCGTGTCATTCACTGGGCCGCCTCGTCATCACCCAAATCTTCGTCGTCGAAATACCCCTCAGCACGCAATTTCGCGTCCCGCTTCTTTTCAACACGCTTCACCAGTTGGATTGAAATTTCGTAAAGCCCATAGACCACAACAAACAGGATCAGCTGCGTAATGACATCCGGCGGCGTGACCAAAGCCGCCAACACCAGGATCCCGACAACAGCGTATTTGCGCACATTGCCCAAACCCTCAGAGCTCACCAGCCCCGCCTTGCCCATCAGTGTCAGCAACACCGGCAACTGGAAACACAATCCAAACGCCATGATAAATTTCAACGAGATATCCAGTGACTCATTCACCTTCCCAAAGAAGATGATCGTTGCCCCATCAGTCTCGGCTGGCCCTCCCGGCAAGCCTACGTCCGGCGGCAAATCAGGCGCCGCTGCAGATCCCGCCAAAATCGACGCAAAGATCGACGGCAAATCCGCAAAGCCCAGGAAGAAGGACATCGCCAACGGAGTCACGACAAAATGCGCAAAACACCCCCCTAAGATGAACATCACAGGGGCCGCTACCAAAAACGGCTTAAACGCATTCTTTTCGTTGCGATACAGACCCGGCGCCACAAACCGCCACAACTGATGTCCAATCACCGGAAACGCCAACGCGAAACCAAACACCATCGAGATCCGGAACAACGTGAACAGGTATTCCTGGGGCGAGGTATATTGCAGCGTTGGGGACGGATCCCCCAGATCTTTCAACGTCTCCACAATCGGGTTGAGAAGAAACTGCAAAATCGGTTCTGCCACCACAAAGGCCAGAATAATCCCTATCAGAAACGCAATGACCGACCGAATGAGGCAGGTCCGAAGCTCTGCCAAATGTTCGATCAATGGCGCTGCACTGTCATCAATGTCGTCTGTACTGCTCATGCTGTGTCCTTGGGCGGGTTGTCCACATTGGCTTCAAGCTCTTCAGCTTTGACCAAGGCGTCTTGCGCCTCGCGCGCTTTGCGCTCTGCCGCGGCACGCGCAGCTGCGGCCTGAATTTTGCGGGTTTGCTCTGCACGTTCCGCCGACAGCTTGCCAGTTTCGCTGTCAGGATCAAAATTCATGGAACTCAGATCCTTTGTAGCATCCTTCACCCCATCCATTGCGGATTTCACCGGGTTCGTGGCCGCATCCAAGCCTTTCTGAATGTCTTTCACGCCAGATTGATCTGCCGCCTGGTTCATAGCTGACGAAAAGTCACGCGCCATACCTTTGGCTTTCCCAACAAACCGGCCAACATTGCGAAACAACACAGGCAGGTCCTTGGGGCCCACCACAATCAACGCCACAATGCCAATGACAAGCAGCTCGGTCCAACCCAGATCCAACATGGCGCGCTTACGCCTTGTCTTTCTCTTCGCTCGGCGTCACGTCCGAGGCGACCTCCGCGGCAGCTTCTTCTTCCAGTTCCTTGGTGCCTTCGTTGATGCCCTTTTTGAACGATGTGATGCCCTTGCCCACTTCGCCCATCAGGCCGGAAATTTTACCCCGCCCAAACAGAACCAAAACGACGATTGCGATCAGCAGAATGCCCGGAAGGCCAATATTGTTCAGCATGTGATTTCTCCCATCAGTGCCATAGCGCACACTGCGCGCCGATTACGCTGTATCTAGACCTGCGGCGGCGCCTTCGAAAAGGACACGGTCCAAATAATGCGCCGCCACCTGACCAATTTCCAAATTATTTTGCACCTTGCGACATCCAACTGACAGGTTTATGTCAGTTATACCCTGTCATTCATGCAGCACTGAAACTCAAACAGACAGGAAAACCCAATGACCAAAATCGCAGAAATCGTGACATTTCGCCTAAACAAAGATGCCGACACGCAAGCGTTTGGCGCTGCAGCCGCCAAATTGGCACCATTTCTTGACCGCACCGGAGGCTTCGTGTCACGCAGTCTGTCTTGTGACCCCGATGGGTTGTGGACAGACCATATCGTTTGGACAGACATGGCATCGGCACAACGCGCCGCACAAAACCTCATGGCCGCGCCGGAAGCCGCTGGTTTTTTGCCGATGATCGATCCTAACACCACAACCATGCGCCACGCGCAGCTTCACATTTAACGATGCGGCGCACGGACCGACTGTTTGACCTTTTGCAGATCTTGCGGGATGGAAAACTCCACACCGCGCAAGCCATGGCAGATCGTTTGG
>CALHST010000073.1 GCA_938038825.1 uncultured Paracoccaceae bacterium
TTCGAACAGCTCTTGCAGCAGTTCGCTGTGCGGCACACTTTTGTTGGTGTTCCATTCCAACGCGATATGCGCCTCGCGCACCAAAGCATAGTCGGCAATATACGCTTCCAGACATCCGCGCTGCCCACAACGACACAACGCACCATCCAGCTGAACCTTGGTGTGACCCAGTTCCATTCCGATGCCTTCTGCACCGCGATACAGCGCGTGATTGATCACAACGCCCATCCCAACACCATGTTCAATGGTGATCACTGCGAAATTGCTGAGTTCTCGCCCAGCGCCAAACCACAACTCGGCAAGGGTTAGGATATGCGCATCGTTGTCGACAAAGACGTTCAGGCCCAGGCGAGCTTCGGCCAGACCCACCAAATCCACATTTCGGTCCTGCAACATCGGCGACCAAGCAACAATGCCCGAGGCGTTTTCCACGAAACCCGGAATACCAACACCAACGGCCGCCAGCGCACTGCGTTCTAGCCCGGCGGCGTTCAGGACACCGTTGAGAACACGTTCCAAAACGTCTAGCAGGTCATCTGGAGAGACCCGGCCCGGGCTGACGGCCAGTTCAAAATCCGCCACATGATTACCGGCAAAGTCGAGAATCACTGCCGTATGAACCCGTTCAGAAAACTTTAGTCCCGCAACAAAATGGGTCCCGGCACGCACCTTCAATGCAATCGGGGGGCGACCGCGGCCAGAATCACCCTCTGGGCGTTCAATCGCGACTTCTTCAATCAAACCACGTTCGATCAACTCTGAAGTTGTGGCAGTTACGGATGCAGGCGAAACGTTCAATTGCCGGGCAATGTTGGCACGGGAAATATTGCCAGAACCTCTAACGATTTCAAATACCTGCTGACGCATTGTTCGGCTTGATTGCACCACGCGCTGCATGATCGGACCAAAGCCCGCGGAAAGCTCTGCAGGGCCAAGGTCGACTGTGCTGAAGTCATTTGAATTTAGTTCCATGTGTGAATTTAAATTCGCAAATGCAGTCAAGATCAACAGGTAATTTTATCTAAAACTGCAAAGCGGACAGGCGAAGCGTGCAAAAACTTTGCCTTTTGTGCATTTTTTATTTTGACAACTAAATTAAATAAAGGCATCAAACTTGCACCTGCACTCGACAACAGAGAGTCGGGTGAAACCTTTGGGAGGAAATTAATGAAACGCCGTACTTTTACAGCGCTGGCACTTGCGGCCACAACTGCGCTGACAACACCAGCCTTTGCTGCTGACCTGACCGTTGGGGTTAGCTGGTCAAACTTCCAGGAAGAACGCTGGAAAACAGACGAAGCCGCCATCAAAGGCGCTTTGGAAGCCGCAGGCGCAAAGTATATCTCGTCCGACGCGCAGTCTTCCGCAAGCAAGCAACTGGCAGACGTTGAAAGCCTGATCGCTCAGGGCGTTGACGCTCTGATCATTCTGGCACAAGACGCGTCCGCGATCGGGCCCGCCGTTCAAGCGGCTGCTGACGAAGGCATTCCAGTCGTCGCATATGATCGCCTGATCGAAGACAACCGTGCTTTCTATCTGACATTTGACAACGTTGAAGTTGGTCGGATGCAGGCGCGCGCCGTGTTTGAAGCCTTGCCAAAAGGCAACTATGTGATGATCAAGGGCTCTCCTACAGATCCAAACGCAGACTTCCTGCGCGGCGGTCAGCAAGAGATCCTGCAAGCCGCGATCGACAGCGGTGACATCAAGATTGTCGGCGAAGCCTATACAGATGGCTGGTTGCCTGCGAACGCACAGCGCAACATGGAGCAAATCCTGACAGCAGCTGACAACAAAGTTGACGCCGTTGTCGCATCGAACGACGGCACAGCCGGCGGTGTTGTTGCAGCCCTGACAGCGCAAGGCATGGAAGGTATTCCAGTGTCTGGCCAAGACGGTGACCATGCTGCTTTGAACCGTGTTGCTCTTGGCACCCAAACCGTGTCCGTTTGGAAAGACGCTCGCGAACTGGGCAAAGCCGCAGGCAGCATCGCGGCGGAACTGGCGTCTGGCAAATCCTTGTCTGACATCGGTGGCTCTGTGTCTTGGACGTCGCCCGGTGGCACAACCATGACATCCATGTTCTTGGCACCTCAGCCGATCACAAAAGACAACCTAAGTGTTGTTGTAGACGCAGGTTGGATTGCAAAAGACGCATTGTGCCAAGGCGTCACCAGCGGCGCAGCGCCCTGTAACTAAACCTCCCATTGGCTCGCGATGTGTTACTTACATTGCGGGCCAACCCATCTCAAAACCCGAGAGCTTCCAAAATGTCCGATGCGACCGCAGAACCGAAGGGCAAGAGCCCTCGCGGCACCGTTTTTGCAGCCTTAGAGATCGACACGCGCCTTTTAGGCATGATCGGGGCGTTTGCCGTGATCTGTCTTTTGTTCAATGTATGGACAGACGGCCGATTTCTGACCCCCCGCAACATCTTTAACCTTACGATCCAAACCGTCAGCGTCGCCATTATGGCCACTGGTATGGTGTTTGTGATTGTGACCCGCCATATTGATTTGTCGGTCGGGGCCTTGCTTGCCACGTGTTCCGCCGTGATGGCCATGACTCAGACGCAGTTTTTGCCCAATCTCTTTGGACTTGGACTTGGTCACCCGTTGACACCTTGGCTCACAATTATTGTCGGTCTTATCACCGGAGCAGTCATTGGCGCTTTCCATGGGTATCTTGTTGGTTTTCTCGCAATCCCCGCATTCATCGTAACGCTGGGCGGATTGCTTGTATGGCGCAATGTGGCTTGGTTCCTGACCAATGGCCAAACGATTGGGCCACTGGACACCACATTTCAGAAACTTGGCGGTATCAACGGCACTTTGGGTGAAACCGGCAGCTGGATACTTGGCATCCTGTGTGTCTTGGCGGCACTTTATGGCCTGTGGTCAGCGCGCCGGGCCAAGATCCGCCATGGCTTCCCGGCCAAACCCGTTTGGGCCGAAGCTGTCATGGCTGCGATCGTCGCAGGGTCCATCCTTAGCTTTGTAGGTATATTGAACGCGTACCAGATCCCTTCCCGCCGTCTTGCCAAGATGTTTGAAGCACAAGGCGAAGTCATGCCAGAAGGCTTCACCACGGGATATGGCGTTCCACTCTCTGTGCTGATCCTGATCGCGGTTGCCATCATCATGACCATTGTGGCCACAAAAACCCGGCTTGGGCGTTACATCTTCGCAACCGGAGGCAACCCTGACGCGGCTGAGTTGTCTGGCATTGATACACGCATGCTAACGGTCAAAGTCTTCGCCATTGTTGGCATTTTGTGCGCCATTTCTGCAGTCGTTGCATCGGCACGCTTGACGTTCCATTCAAACGATATCGGAACACTGGACGAACTGCGCGTGATCGCTGCGGCTGTTATTGGCGGCACGGCCCTCGCGGGCGGCGTTGGGACCATTTATGGCGCAATCCTTGGCGCCTTGATCATGCAATCCTTGCAATCAGGCATGGCCATGGTGGGCGTGGACGCCCCTTACCAGAACATTGTGGTTGGTATCGTACTGGTGCTGGCTGTCCTTGTGGATGGCATCTACCGCAAACGCGCAGGAGCAGACTGATGATTGATCGCAGCGGAACCCCTCTGGTCGAACTCAACAACATTTCTTTGTCTTTTGGTGGGGTCAAAGCCGTCGACGATGTGTCGGTCGATCTGTACCCCGGCGAAGTTGTGGGCCTGCTTGGTCACAATGGTGCTGGCAAATCCACGCTGATCAAATGTCTGTCTGGCGCCTACCAAAAAGACGAAGGCGAGATCCGCATCAACGGGGAGGTTGCGAAAATCAACAATCCTCGTGATGCGCGCGGATATAACGTCGAGACGATTTACCAAACCTTGGCCTTGGCCGATAATTTGGACGCCGCGTCCAACTTGTTCCTTGGCCGAGAGCTTGTGAATGCTGTTGGCCTTGTTGACGACGCCGCGATGGAGGCGGAAACCCGCAAGATTATGGGGCGCCTTAATCCGAATTTCCAAAAGTTCTCCTCTCCGGTGAAGGCTTTGTCGGGCGGTCAGCGCCAATCTGTCGCCATTGCGCGCGCGGTTTATTTCAATGCGAAAGTGTTGATCATGGATGAACCCACTGCGGCATTGGGTCCTCAGGAAACACAAATGGTGGCGGAATTAATCCAGGAATTGCGCAAACAAGGTTTGGGAATTTTCCTGATCGACCATGATGTGCACGCAGTCAAAGAACTGTGTGACCGCGCAGCCGTGATGAAAAACGGCGCGCTTGTGGGCACCGTGGATGTGGATGCGGTATCAACGGATGATATCCTTGCCATGATCATCGCAGGCAAGAAACCGGAACATTTGGCGGCTTAGCACATGCACATTGGACTAGACTTAGGGACTTCGGGCTTAAAGGCGCTGTTGATAGATGACGCACAAGTCGCCATCGCCGAAGCTTCGGCCCCACTGACTGTCGAAAGACCCCACTCTGGTTGGTCAGAGCAGGATCCAAACAGTTGGATCATTGCAGCCGAACTGGCGCTGGACGGGCTTGCGACCAAAACGGATCTAAGCGCCGTCCGTTCCATTGGATTGTCTGGTCACATGCACGGGGCCACATTGCTTGATGCGTCCGACACAGTGTTGCGGCCCTGCATTCTGTGGAACGACACTCGCAGTCATGCACAAGCTGCTGCGATGGACACGGACCCGGCGTGGCGCGCAGGGTCAGGCAATATCGTGTTCCCGGGCTTTACTGCACCAAAACTGGACTGGGTGCGGCTAAATGAACCCGACATCTTTGCCAACACTGCGAAAGTGCTTTTGCCCAAAGATTTCCTGCGGCTTTGGCTGATCGGCGACCATGTCGCAGAAATGTCGGATGCTGCTGGCACCAGTTGGCTTGATACAGGGGCCCGCGATTGGAGCGACGACTTATTGGCGCGCGCCTCGCTGTCACGCGATCACATGCCACGTCTTGTCGAAGGAACAGACGTTTCAGGACAGCTGCGCGCTGAATTGGCCACACGTTGGGGCATGTCCAACGTCGTTGTGGCGGGCGGCGGCGGAGACAACGCAGCCTCGGCCATTGGCATGGGTGTGACGAAAGCAGGTCAAAGCTTTGTATCCCTTGGCACATCAGGGGTCTTGTTTGCCGCGAACGACGCTTATCAGCCCGACCCTGAAACGGCCGTGCACACATTCTGCCATGCCCTGCCCGGCCAATGGCACCAAATGGGCGTGATTTTGGCCGCGACCGACGCCCTGAATTGGCTGGCCAAGACATTGGATCAAAGCCCTGAAGAATTGACCGCGGGTCTGGGCGACTTGAAAGCACCCAGCCAAACCGTGTTCCTTCCCTATCTTGGAGGCGAGCGTACACCGCATAATCATGCGGGCTTACGTGGTGCCTTTATCGGTTTGGAACACGCGACGGACCGGGCGGCCCTGACACGCGCGGTGCTGGAAGGGGTTGGCTTTGCTTTGGCTGATTGCCAACAGGCGTTGGCTGCGACAGGCACGCGCATTGATACCTGCTTTGCCGTGGGTGGTGGTTCGCGCTCAGACTATTGGCTTCAACTCATCGCGACAGTTTTGAACCTGCCGCTGTCTTTGGCAAAAGACGGCGACTACGGCGCCGCGTTTGGTGCCGCACGATTGGGGCAGATGGCCGCCACAGGCGATTTAACTTTGGCCACGCCGCCAGCTGTGAAACGCCAAATCGATCCCGACACCGCCCTTAGTGGCGCATTCCAAGACGGCCACGCACGTTATCAAGCGTTGGCCAAATCCATCAAGGACCTCACATGACCTCATTTTTCGAAGGCATCGCGCCGATTCAATACGAAGGCCCGGACAGCACCAATCCGATGGCGTTCCGTCACTATAATCCTGATGAAATGGTCATGGGCAAGCGGATGGAAGACCATCTGCGCTTTGCCGTTGCCTATTGGCATTCCTTTGCATGGGAAGGTCAGGATCCCTTTGGCGGCCAAACATTTGAGCGGCCATGGCATCCACAGGATTCGATGGAACGGGCAAAACTGAAGGCAGACATCGCGTTTGAGATGTTCGACATTCTAAACGCCCCCTTCTTTTGCTGGCACGATGCGGATGTGCGACCCGAGCAAGGGAACTTTGCAGACAATCTCGCGACCTTGAACGAGATCACCGACTATATCGGTGACAAGATGCAAACCAGCAAAACGAAGCTGCTTTGGGGGACTGCGAATATGTTTTCGCATCGCCGCTGGATGAGCGGTGCCTCGACCAACCCAGACCCGGATGTCTTTGCCTTTGCAGCGGCGACGGTGAAGTCCTGTATGGATGCCACCCACAAGCTGGGCGGTCAGAACTATGTGCTTTGGGGCGGCCGCGAGGGATATGAAACCCTGTTGAATACGGACTTGAGTGTCGAACTGGATCACATGGGCCGTTTCCTGGCGATGGTTGTCGATTACAAACACAAGATCGGCTTCAAAGGCGCGATCCTGGTGGAACCGAAACCGCAGGAACCTTCGAAACATCAATATGATTACGATGCGGCCACATGTATTGGTTTCTTGCGGAAGTATGGGCTTGAGAACGAGGTAAAGCTGAACCTTGAACAAGGTCATGCGATTTTGGCGGGACACTCATTCGAACACGAGATCGCAGTAGCGACTGCCGAAGGCATGTTGGGATCTATCGACATGAACCGGAACGATTACCAATCCGGGTGGGATACCGACCAATTCCCCAACAACACACCAGAAGTGGCATTGGCCTATTACCACATTCTAAAAGCAGGCGGGTTTGATACGGGCGGCACAAACTTCGACGCCAAACTGCGGCGTCAGTCGTTGGATCCGAAAGATCTGATTGCGGCCCACGTCGGTGGCATGGATATTTGTGCGCGTGGTCTCAAAGCTGCCGCCGCGATGATCGAGGACGGCGGCCTAGAAGGCGCCCTAAGCGCGCGGTATGCAGATTGGCAAAAACCGGATGCCCAATCCATGCTGAACAGCGACCTTGGTGCCATTGCCCAAAAAGTTTTGGATCAGGAGATTAACCCTGATCCAAAATCTGGTCGCCAAGAAATCCTGGAAAATTACGTCAATCGCTTTGTTTGATTGACGCGTGCAGCGCAACTTAGTTGCGCTGCAAAGACCGCAGAACCTTGTCCAACTTGCGACCGCGGTCTGATTTCGCCCGCGGCGAATCTTTGACCAAGTTGTAGTACGCGTTTGGATCATACTGCTGGATACCCAAATCCAGATTTGTCGCGGTCATAAGCCCCAAGCTTGTCAAAACTTGGTATGCTGCAATGCTGCGATCCGCCTGTGCAGAGATCCGTGACGCTTGCGCGTTCAGCAGGGCTTGTTCAGCATCCAAAACGTCCAATGTCGTCCGCGCACCCAGCGTCGCTTCTTCGCGAACACCGTCATACGCGATCTGAGCCGCTTGGATTTGGATAGCCGTTTCTTCGAGTTGTGCTTGCGAAACCCGGAACTGCGCATAAGCATTCCCTACGTTCTGCCCTACGACGTCCGCCACGGCGCGCAGGTTGCCGCGCTGCGAATCCCGGTTGGCAATGGCCGCGCGGGTTTGGGACGCCAATGCGCCGCCCTGATAGATTGGCCCGGATGCTTGAAGACCAAAGGTTGTAGTTTCGGAAAAGCTTGAATCACCGACCGAGTTGGAACTGTTCACGTTTCCGGTGAGGTTCACAGTTGGGCTGGTGTTGCGTTTTGCTTGCTGGACAACGATGTCTGCTGCCGAAATCGCGTGTTGCGCTTGAAGGATATCGGGGTGACGCCGCAGTGCCACTTTCTTGGCTTGCGCCACATTGGATTCGAATTTCGGCAATCGACGCGGTTGCGTCAAATTCCCTGGTTTGCGGCCCACAACAGCGGCATATGCCTCTTGTGCCGAAACAAGGCCACCCATTGCGGCGGCCAGATCACCACGGGCTTCGGCCAATCGTGCTTGCGCTTGTGCGACATCAGTCCGTGTCACCTCACCCACTTCAAAGCGATCTTCGGCGGCCCGCAATTCCTGGCGAATTAGGCGCAAGTTGCTGCGCAACAAATTTACGTTTTCTTCTTCACGACCAACGTTGAAGAATGCCGCTGCAGCTTGAAACAGGACCTGCTGTTCCAAGGAAATCAAACCTTGTCGCGCTGAAAGAACAGTCTCTTTCGCGGCTTCGACACCCAGTTTGGAAATCCCGTTGTTCCACACCAAAATGGACAGGTTGATGCCTGCGGAAATGTCTGTTGTTGCCGACCCCAATACAGCGCCGGTTGGCGAAAACGATGACCGGCTATCTTGAATGCTGCGCGTCACCGAAGCGGTATAGTTGATGATCGGGCGTAAAGCTGCAACCGACTGGGCCACATCTTCATCAGCCGCGCGCAACAGCGCCCGGTTCTGTTCAAGAAGGCCGCTGTGGTTGTAAGCCCCAACTAGAGCGTCTCGTAAAGTTTCCGCAGTCACAGAGATCGGCGCGACGGCCAAAACGGCAGAAACGACAGTAAATCGAATTGACCCAATGGCAGATTTCAACACGTGCATTCTCCTAATATTTTGGGATCGAATTCCAATTCTGGAAATGACTTTCAGCCCCGAATCCCATGCATTTTGCTTTCTCAACATACGACTGCCGCCTTCGTCGTCAATTGTACAAGCCATCTGTGAGCAAAAAAATCCTTGGTTTTGACTTACTTGCAGCACTTTCTTCTAGTGATCTTGGTGACACATACGCAATTGCACCGACATCAACTTTCAAAGATGACACATCTATGTATTGCTGCGGTATTAACCCCAGTATCTTGTAGTCATTTCGACCCAGAGCCGTGTTTCGTCTATTTTGGCCGAAGATGTCCTTTTGTTGTCTTATCTGTTGTAAATACCGATAGAACTTTTGGTTTAAGGAATAGTTTCGGCGCAGATCTCGCTTCTGTCCTGCAAATTATGCGTGATAGAACGACCAGTCCGACACGTGTATTATTCCGCAGTAACGCGGCCAATTAGGGCAGGAAACTACCTGTCATTTCTGCCAGCTGACGTTCGCGATCAAGGATATCGTAGCGCACCTGAATTTCAGATCGTAACGCCCGTTGTACGGTATCCACGAGAGAAGCGGCCTCGGTAATCCCAACAGTACCTGCACGAAATTGGTCAGCGAAATCTTCCAGTCGGGCCTGCGCTTGTTGGGTCAAAAGACCTGTGTCCCGCTCTTGCGATTTTAGCAAAGAGATTTCTTCGCGCAATTGCGCCACTTCTCTTTGGGTTTCCGCGATAGTGCGATGCATCTCGGCTTCGGCAAGAGCAAGGCTTTGTTCCGCTAGTCGCAGGTCTGGATTTCCGTAAATGGGGAGTGGATTATTCGTCCGAACTCGCACCCCGATATCGTCATTCAAGACGCCACTTGTCAGGTTCGAACCCACGGTGCCGGAAACAACGACCTGCGGACGTACGTTGGTGCGTTCGATCTCTAACCGACCACGTTCCAGCTCGCGCGTCGCGAGTGCTTCGATAATACGGGGCGGCAATTGGTCAGACGTCACAACGGGCGACGGCGGTTTACCCGAGAGATTGATCCGATCGGCAGCGCGCAGCGAAGTGCGTGCCACATTCGCACGTGATCTGGCAATCCGAGCTTCCGTTTGCACTTCGGTCAGTCGCAGTTGAAACAGCGTTACTTCATTGGCCGCACCGACACCGCCTTGAACGCGGGTTTTTGCCAGATCCAAAAGCTCTGCAATCTGCTTTTGTAGCTGGTCAAACAGGGATTCGGTTTCACGGTTCTGATGGTAAGACAAATAAAGCTCTACATCTTCCGAGATCATCCCATTCACGGTATTCAGGATTTCGATCTGGCGGGCGACCGCCTCGGCATCATTCAGGAACAACCGCGCCGGATAAACGCCTCCGTCATAAACGACTTGATCGACCGATATATTGATGCCTGGCCCGTCGCGCGCACTAAGCTGACCAGAGGGACGAATTTGCGGAAAGCGCTGCAAGCGGGCGGCAGATTGTGACAGCTCTAGCTGGCGACTGTTATTTTCAAAACGGAATTTGACGTCTTCCAGTATGAAATCCGCGATGATCGCATAGGGCCTTGCTTGCCGCTTAGCAGATTTCTCAAACTTCGCGGGTTTCTCGCTGGTGATCGCCTGACGCACCGGTTCAAGTTGAGGTTCCACCACAGGGGTGTCCATTGCACAGCCGCACAACAGAAGAACGCCGACTAGGGCTCTCCATTCGATCATTTTATACCAACCTCAATCAGGCTATTCGCCTTGTTTTTTGTTGTGTATATATCAACAATCACATCATCCGGCGAGGGATTGTCAAAAAATTGCCAATATCCGTGTCGATAATGTTACTCGCCCTGAGCGCGCTAAGCGTAGGAAACAATAACGGAGGGCGCACGTGACTGTTGAAGATTCTGACACCAATGTTGCCGATGGACCTTTGCGGGACAGTCAGCCCAATCAAACGAACCAAGGCGCACAAGTTGTGGCGGGCCTGATCCGCTATCTTGCGTTGCAGGGCACGACTGTGACAACTGCGCAATTCATGAGTGGTCTGCCAGTGCGGCTTGACGATTTTGCCCCAGAGAACGCCCCGCGTGCACTCCGGCGTCTGGGTTTTGCCTGCGAGGTGCAGTATCGTAAATCTCTGCCTGACGATGCGTTGCCGGCTTGCGTGGCCACCAATGACGATCGATACCTCGTCGTTATTGAACGCGACGAAACAGGCTATGTTTTGGCGCACCCGACCTTGCCGGAAGCCCGTTGGAGGCGCACTCCGCAAGAAATGCAGGAAGACTATGCCGGACATTTCATCAGTGCCGCCCCAACGGTCGAGGCACTGGCCGAACGTCATGATGTGCCGCGCCGCCCGGGTCACTGGTTTTGGAGTCAGATCCTTAAGCATCGTTGGGTTTCTATCGAAATTCTGGTTGCGACACTTACCGCAAACGCACTTGCCGTGGCCGTATCTCTGTTTGCGCTACAGGTTTATGATCGAGTGATCCCCAATGCCTCCACACAAACACTGTGGGTTTTGGCCGTGGGAGCGTTGATTGCGATCATTTTCGAGTCACTTCTGCGCGTTGCACGCGGGCGGCTGATTGATGACATGGGTCGACAAGTCGAAATCTCGGTCAGCGCTGATCTTGTGACGCGGTTGCAAGGTATGCGGATGTCGGAACAAGGCGCAGGCCCGTCA
>CALHST010000074.1 GCA_938038825.1 uncultured Paracoccaceae bacterium
TCCAAACTGTCCCAGCCTTTGGCTGCGTCCCTAGTTGAGGACGATGAAGACGCACAGGAAATCCTTGAAAGTGGCAATAGCCACGAGAAAGCAGCCGTGCTGGCCGAGAAGATCATCGAGAAGGTGATCGTCAAGGAAATCGTCAAGTCGCACCGCGAAAAGATGCCAGAACGCCGCAAGGGCTATACGCAAAAAGCCATCGTGGGTGGGCACAAAGTGTACCTGCGCACCGGTGAGTATGAAGACGGCAATCTTGGTGAGATCTTCATCGACATGCACAAAGAGGGTGCGGGTTTCCGGGCGATGATGAACAACTTCGCGATCGCTGTGTCGGTTGGCTTGCAATATGGTGTGCCGCTGGAAGAGTTTGTGGATGCGTTCACCTTCACCAAGTTCGAGCCTGCGGGCATGGTTCAAGGCAACGACAGCATCAAGAATGCAACGTCGATCCTGGACTACATCTTCCGCGAATTGGCTGTGTCTTACCTGGATCGCACAGACTTGGCGCATGTGAAGCCCGAAGGCGAAAGCTTTGACAGCCTTGGCTTGGGTGTTGTGCAGGAAAACGTCGGCAACGTGTCCGAATTGTCCGAAACAGCGGCCAACAAGTCCTTGGAAGTGCTCAAGCAATTGGCCTCACCCGGGTACTTGCGCAAGCGCGTTCCACAAGAGCTGGTTGTTCTGCAAGGAGGCGTCGCTGAGTTGTCTGAGATTGATGCCACTGCTGCCTTACAGTCGCTGGTGCCAGATGTGTCTGTCGCAGTGGCATCGACAACGGGATCGACGTCAGCAATGGCGCTGAACCCGGTCGTGAAAGCAAAAATGCAAGGTTATGAGGGCGAAGCCTGCGGCGAATGTGGCAACTACACATTGGTACGCAACGGAACCTGTATGAAATGCAACACCTGTGGCGGAACGTCTGGGTGTAGCTGAGGGGTATCGCGTCCCAAAAGGGATGCGTAGGGGGCATTGGGCATTGCTGCCAAGTTGGGTCCGGCCCCCGACGAAATAACATCGGATGCGTCTTGTGACGCGCCCGGATTTGAAATGGGGTGGCTCTCATCGTTGTTCTGCAACGACTGCCGCCACTCCGCGCCCCAGCTTGCTGGGACGCGGGACACGGAGCGGATGCGTTCGCTCCTGACGCAACTCAGGCCGCAGGCAAAAAAATACCGAGCGGTTAACAAATTGAGCCTGAGAGGCGAAACTAACACCGGGGGTTTAGGCCCCCGGTTTTTTCTTTAGAGAGCACCTGTTTCGAATGGGCTGCGCCCATCCGACCGGGCGAGGGGGCGTTGCCCCCTCGCGCTCCCCCAAGGTATTTAAAACCAAAAGAAAACAGCCACAGGTGCAGAAGGTAGAGTGAACGGTGTTGTGCATGTCGTGGTTTGGGTTTTGGTGCCTGAGCAGATTGGTTTTTTCAGTCAGGGATGTATTGTGCGCGGCGTCCAGTTCCCGCAGCGCCAGTTTTTTGGTGACCGATTTGCCATACTCACGCGTTTGTCAGATGACCCTTGGTCGCGTAAATTTCCCCGTTGAGCTATGTTGCAAAGAAAGAGACAGGCACGGGGACAGACCATGAAACGCAGAGATTTTTTGGCAAGCGCGGCAGGGGCAAGTTTTGTACCGGCGATAGCCTGGTCAGCAACGGATTTTGACAGTACGATCACACCAACAGATATGCCGGAGCATATGTTGCCGCGTGAAGTGAAATTGCGCACGAAGCTTGAGCCGTTTGAGATCCATGTCGATCCGGGTGGGTATGCGTTGTACTACACGCAGCCAAAAAACATGGCCTTGCGTTGGTCTGTTGGGATCGGGCGTCCAGGACTTTACGAGGCGGGCACCTTCTTTGTGGGCGCCAAGAAGAAGTGGCCGGGCTGGCGTCCGACGGATGAGATGATCGAACGCGACCCAGAGTCGTATGAACAGTTCAAAGACGGAATGCCGGGAGGGCCGGACAATCCGTTGGGTGCACGGGCATTGTACTTGTTTGAACCGGGGCGCGGGGACACGTTTTTGCGCATACACGGCACGAACCGCCCAGAGACGATTGGGTTGCGGGTTTCAAACGGGTGCGCGCGTTTGGTGAATGACCAAATCGTTCAGCTTTACGAACAGATTCCGTTGAAGACCAAAGTCGTGCTGCATCCGACCACCATCACGGGATGACATGCAAAAAGGGACGACGCGATGTCGTCCCTTGTGTTTTTTAAAGTCAGGCGGTCAGGTCGCCCCGACCATTTGGGGTTAGCTGGCTTTTTTGCGACGGGGACGGCGCCGTTTGCCACCCGCTGGCGCAGCAGCACCCGGTGCACCGCCATGTGCTTGGGCCGGACGCCCGCGGCGCGGTTTGCTGCCACCGGGTCGGCCGCGACCACCTCCGCCACCACCACCGCCGCGTTTGCGGCCGGGTGCTTCGGCGCGGTCCATTCCTGGGTGTTTGCCAAAGGCAACCGGGATTTCGACCTTCATCAGTTTTTCGATTTGCTGCAGCAGGCCCACTTCTTCGGGTGAGCAAAAGGCAATCGCTTCGCCTTCGCGACCAGCGCGCGCCGTCCGGCCAATCCGGTGCACATAGTTGTCCGGCACTTCGGGCAATTCGAAGTTGATCACATAAGCAACACCGGGAATATCAATGCCGCGCGCAGCCACATCTGTTGCGACAAGCACTTTGATCGCGCCTGTGCGAAAGGCTTTGATGGCGCGGTCGCGTTGCCCTTGGGATTTGTTGCCGTGAATGGATGCTGCATCAAAGCCATCTGCAACAAGCCCCTTCATAAGCTTTTCCGCGCCGTGCTTGGTGCGGGCAAAGACAAGCGTCAGCGCATCCAGATCGCGGGACAGAATATCCCGCAATTGTTGCGGCTTATCGCCTTTTTCCATGAAGTGAATGGATTGCGTAACTTTATCCGCAGCTTTGCCCGGAGGGGACACTTGCACTTTGCGTGGATCTGTCAGGTAAGACCGCGATAGTTCTTCCATTTGTTTCGGCATCGTTGCGGAAAACAACATGGTTTGGCGCGGGCTGCCCAAAGCAGGCGCGATACGACGCAGGTCATGGATAAACCCCAGATCCAGCATTTGATCCGCTTCGTCCAGAACAAGATAGCGCGCAGAGGATAAGCTGAGCGCTTTGCGCTCCATCAGATCCAAAAGGCGCCCCGGAGTGGCCACAAGAATATCGGTTCCGCGAGACAAGATTTGGATTTGTTTGTTGATCGAGGACCCGCCGACGACTGTGTTGACTCGCAATTGGGTTTTGTCCGTGAAATTGCGCAAGCTTGCCGAAATTTGGTTCGCAAGCTCGCGCGTTGGGGCCAAGATCAGGGCCTTGACAGTTTTGGGATCCGGCTTGCCCGGCATGTCCAACAGTTTGTGGATGAGGGGCAAGCCAAAGGCCAATGTTTTGCCAGTCCCGGTCTGGGCCAGACCCAGAATGTCGTGGCCTTCGAGAGCCAAAGGAATGCCTTTGGCTTGGATGGGAGTTGGTTGGTCGAGTTTTGCAGTTTTAAGGGCGGTTAAAATTTCCGGTGCAAGCCCGAGATCAGAAAATGATGTCACGAAAGACAATCCTTTATTTGCGGGCCATAGGACTATGACACGCGGATACGTTTGCGGCCGCAATGCTTGCGGCGAGGGAGGGTTTCGCAGCGGGCAAGCCAAGGTGGCGGCTGTCCGAGCGTCAAGAACCCTGCGTGATGGGGAACCTAAGATGTTGTTGCGCTGTCATGCTCGGGTCATTCCGGGCAGAGCCTGCTCACGCGGCGGCGCATCTTCCTGAGGCACATGGGGTGTTTTGGGCGTTGGGTCAACTCTATTTGCGATTATGGCGGCAAATACAGTGCTTTTGGTTAAACTGCCCGCTTTGGGTAACAATGCGGGCAGCTTGTGTTTAGAAATTTATGACCGATCAGTTGATCGGGGATAGCAGGGATGGGTTTTTGACCAAGTTACGCACGCCATGGCCGTGATCTTCGTCAAACTCGTTCCCTTTAAGCCATTCCGCGACCGAGGATGCGGACACTTTGATGACACCGGGGCGCACGCTCCAGCTCACCTGCAATGGCGAGCCCGTTTCGTTGTAGCTTGGGCCTGT
>CALHST010000075.1 GCA_938038825.1 uncultured Paracoccaceae bacterium
GCGTTCCCATCCGCAGCGGATGGTCGCGGTTTCACCATCGCGCGCGTTCTGCGCTTGCGTGGTTACACAGGGCGTCTGCGCGCTTTTGGTGCCGTGATTTCCGATCAATACGCCATGGCGCGCCGGTCTGGTTTTGACGAAGTCGAGATCCCCAAGGATCTGGCTGCGCGTCAGCCCGAAGCCGAATGGGTGTTCCGCACCGATTGGCAGGACAACCATTATCAAGCACGTCTGCGCGGGTAAGCCCTGCGCGGCGAAATGCCATCTTCACTTGCATACAAACAATTGTAATAAAGGGTGCGCAGATGACAGTCTGCGTTGACATATCCATGACCGAGCAAACTCCCGTGAACCAGACAGCCGCCGTAAAAGCCACGCCCGCCCTTCCCGACGCGCAAACCGTCACCGAAGTGAAACATTACACAGACCGTCTGTTCAGCTTCCGCTGCACGCGGCCTGCATCCTTGCGGTTCCGCTCGGGCGAGTTTGTGATGATCGGCCTGATGGGCGACCCCCACCCCGAAACAGGCAAGCAAAAGCCACTGCTGCGCGCCTATTCCATTGCGTCCCCTTCCTGGGACGAAGAGCTCGAATTTTACTCCATCAAGGTGCAAGATGGCCCGCTGACGTCGAAGTTACAGCATATTCAGCCGGGTGATCAGATCATCCTGAAACCCAAACCCGTTGGCACGCTTGTACATGACGCGCTGCTGCCCGGAAAACGTCTGTGGTTGTTCGCAACTGGTACAGGTTTTGCCCCGTTTGCATCTTTGCTGCGCGAGCCTCAAACTTATGAAGATTATGACGAGGTGGTGATCACCCATACGTGCCGCGAAGTGGGCGAGCTGTCCTATGGGCGCGACTTGATCGAGTCGATCCGCAACGATGAACTGCTGGCAGAATTGATCGGCGAAGGCTTCGCTGACAAGATCCGCTATTACCCGACCACGACCCGTGAAGAGAGCCCAAAGATGGGCCGCATCACTGACCTCATGCGCTCTGGCGAGGTATTCAAGGATCTTGGCGTGCCACAGATCAACCCAGAAACCGACCGCGGTATGGTGTGCGGCAACCTGGCATTTAATCTGGACATCAAAGAGCTTTTGGAAAGCTATGGTCTGGAAGAAGGTGCCAATTCCAAGCCTGCGCAATATGTCGTTGAAAAAGCGTTTCTAGATTAAACAAAAAAACAACCCATGCGGGCGATCTTCGGTTGACGAAGCGCCCGCATGAATCCACGTTGCGCGGGCACAATTATTGGAGCCCAGCACACAGTGTACAACAAAATATTTGCAGCAGCAGTCTGCGTCGCCATCGGCGGAACCGCACAGGCAGCACCGATCAGCTTTGATTTCGCAGCAACGATCGACACCAAAACAGAGAGCGGAAACACGCCCAATCTTGGGTCTGTATTCAGTGATATTTCGCAAAGCGATGTGATCACCGGGACATTGACCTATGATCCGGATGCCGTGGGAACAGGATCCTTTTTGGGAACCCTTTTTGACTCTGGCATTTCGATTACTGTGGATGCGGGAAACTTCAATCAATTCAGCGATGATTTGCTTTTCGACTCAGACGGGCTTGCAGTCCTTCCGAGCCTGACACCCGACTATTCAGTGAGCTTCTTTCAATCCATTATTGCGTCCGCCAGTTCAGTGACTGCGGGCGTCTTTTCCAGCGCGGTCGAGATTGATCTTGTGCAGGAAAACAGCACAAACGATCCCAATGCATTGCCCGCGTTTGATCTTTCAACTGCCGTCTTCAGCACTGCGAATTTCACGTTGCGTGCGAGCGAAAACAGCTTTGATGCAGCGACAGGAACCAGCATTTTCGGAGAAAGCGTCGTCAGCGGAACACTCAGTTTCACACCTGTGAATGTCGTCCCACTGCCCGCGTCACTCCCTTTGCTGGCAATCGGCATTGTTGGCTTGGGCTGGACTGCGCGCCGCCGTCGTCACAGCTAATTCCAAACCTCTGAAACGAAGAAGGCCGCGCATCAAATGTGATACGCGGCCTTTTTTGTGTGTCTTGTGGAGGAGAGCTTTAGAGGCCCATCGCCTCTTTGATTTTGTCCAATGCAGCCTGAAGCAATTCGGGGTTATTCTTGGCTTGGTCCAAGGCCCCTTTCAGAACAGTTTTCTGCAGGCCACCAATGGCTTCTGAGTTGTCAATCAACGTGCTGACTTTATCCAAGTCAAACCCATCAACGCTCAGCAGGTCCGCGATGCCACCAGCTTGGGCGGCGGTCTCGGCAGTTGCTGTCGCGGCATCCGTCGCGGCGGCTGCACCTTCAGTTGCCGTTTCGGTCGCCCCTGTCGCCAAATCTGCAACAGCGTCTTGGCCTGCGTCTACTGCTGTGTCTGCCGCGGCAACGACTGTGTCAGACGCCGCATCTGTAACGGCCTCAGTTGCAGTGCTTGCGGCGTCCGTGGCAGCTTCGGCCGTTGTTTCTGCAACTGCAGTTGCCGTATCCGTTGCGACATCTGTTGCGGCGGCTGCGGTATCAGCAACAGCGTCCGTCGCCGCCTCAGCAGTTTCTACCGCTGCATCTGTAGCAGCAGTCGCTGTGTCTGTTGCAACATCCGTTGCCGCTGTTGCGGTATCCGCGACGGCATCGGTTGCAGCACTGACAGTGTCGGTCGCCACATCCGTGGCTGCTGCGGCTGTATCTGCAACTGCGTCTGTTGTGGCTTCTACTGCATCTGATGCAACATCTGCAGCGGCTTGCGCTGTGTCTGTGGCCGTATCTACGGCGGCGGCTGCGGTATCTGTCGCAACATCTGTTGCAGTGTCTACAACATCACTTGCGACGTCAGCTGCACCCGTTGCTGCATCAGTGGCCGCGTCAACGGCACCGCTTGCGGCGTCTGTTGCTGTGTCCACCACAGACGTCACGGTGTCTTTGACTGCATCTGTTGCTGCCCCAGCCGCATCACTGACGGCATCTTTCACGGCATCTGTTGCAGTTGCTGCCACGTCGCTTACCGACTCGCCGTTCAACAATGCCTGGCCCGCGTCTTCAACAGCCGTCTTTGCAGACTCAATCGCTGTTTCAGCCGCATCCTTGACTGCATCTGCTGAGTCCAAAGCCGCATCTGTCGCCGCTTCGACTGCTGTGGTTGCCGTGTCCGTCGCGGCGGCGGCTGTGTCTGTCACAGCGTCTGTAACCGCGTCGGCAGCCGTTGCAGGTTCGACTGCAGATGCACCCGACAAGACCTCGTCACCTTGCCCACGAAGCGCAAAATACCCAACGCCTGCAACAACAGCCGCAACAATAACCCAAATGAGATTTTTCATATCATCATGCCCTTTTCTTGTTCCTCAGCGCGGCACAAGATCACCAAGATGTGATTCTCAGACCCGCTGCGATTGCCTGTGACATGATTACTGCAACGCAGCGACACAAGGGGAATTTCACCTGTGTTGGCGCAGACTTGCCGATCCGAACGCTCTTACAAATCATAAAGCAATGGACAAACACGCCAAATAGGGACGTTGTGCCGTGATTGGCATCTTGAAAGCCAAGGCCCGCCCGGTTACCTTGCACGCTCGTAGCTGCAACAGTTTAAGGACAACGACCATAGCCCGCAGACCCCACAACGCGCCGCCGCAACGAGACACCGGCCCGCGCGTCAACGACAAGATCCGTTCCAATGAAATCCGCCTGATCGGCGCTGAAGGTGAAAATGTCGGGGTGGTCACGCCGTCCCGCGCTATGGAAATGGCAGAACAGGTCGGTCTTGATCTGGTCGAGATTTCGCCAAATGCCAATCCGCCTGTGTGCAAGATCATGGATTTCGGCAAGTTCAAATATGAACAGCAGAAACGTGAGAGCGAAGCGCGCAAAAAGCAAAAGATCATTGAGGTGAAAGAGGTCAAATTCCGGCCCAACACCGACAAGCATGATTACGAAGTGAAAATGCGCAATGTCTACAAATTCCTGGAAAACGGCGACAAGGTGAAGATCACACTGCGCTTCCGGGGTCGCGAGATGGCGCACCAGAACTTGGGTCGCGAATTGCTGGAACGTGTGGCTGAAGACACCAAAGAAATGGGCAAGATCGAAAATATGCCCAAGATGGAAGGCCGCCAAATGGTCATGATGATCGGCCCGTTGCCGCAGAAGTAATGCGCGGTGTGTCGAAGATTTCAAAGGGGCCAGACGGCCCCTTTTTTATTTGCGAACTTGCTGGATCTGCCCGGGGTGCTATGGCAAAGCAATATCCACCAAAAGCCCCCGGTGATTGCTTCCCAGTGTTTCACCAAATGGACGTGCCGCCACGACACGCGCGCCATTATGCACCAGCACATGATCAATGGGGACACCCAATGATCCCGCACGCGCAGGCCAGGTTGGAATGGGCAGTCGCAACGTCTTGAACCCTGTGAAGGTCAACAGATCATGCATGGGCTTGCTCCACGGCGCCATGTTGTAATCCCCAAGAACCACCGCAGGCTTGGACAACCAATCATATTGCGCCCCAAGCCGTCGGATCTCGGTTTCGGACAGGCCAGACAACCACGGCTTTAGCAGATGGTTGCCCACAACAAAGACGGATTTCCCCGAAGGCAAATCAAGATCGGCAACGGAATAACGGTCTGGCCACACCACATTCAGCGATAGCTGCCAAAACCGGCGCACAGGCAGTCGCGTTGCAACCAACATCTCGCAGGCATCCAAGGTACACTCTGTGAGTATCTCATATTTCGATGCGATTGTCTTGAGGGCCGGATACAACGCTTCTGCTTCTGCAACGATCAGCACATCTGGATCTGTTGCGATGGCGGCCTCTACGATGCGATGCCCAAAGGCTGCGTTTTCGAACAGCGCATTGAAGAACAGGATGCGCATCTCGGGCTGCAACGTCGGTGCGGTCGGCAAGCTGACTTGCACATGGCGTTCGGCCAATGTGCCAAAGCCAACGCAGGCAGAAATCACCAGCAAAGCTGCCATGATACGCGCCCCAAACGCAAAGACCATTATTGCCAGTACAACAGACACCCCAATCATCCACGGTGACAGACTGTCCAACATACGCATCATTGGCCCCAAAGGGCTTTCTGTTGCAACAAATTGAGACATGGCAGCCAATGCCAAGAATCCTGCAGATAGGGCTGCAAAGATACCCGCAACAAAGCGCTTAACGTGCCCTTGAACTTTGGGCGGTTGGTGTAATGTCATCCCATGCTCTGCCAGAAAAACCGGGTCAGATGGAAAAACACAGGGGCTGCAAAGATCACGGAATCCAGTCGGTCAACAAATCCGCCCTGCCCGTCACTCATATGGCCCCAATCCCGCACGCCGCGATCTTGTTTGATTGCTGCCATGACCATCCGCCCCATACCGCCAACAGCGGCCAGAACGACCCCCATGACAAACGCGTGTACAATCCCAAACGGCGTTAACCAAGACAGCAACACTGCCACGATCCCAGCCGAGGCAGCCCCCCCAAGGAACCCTTCCCAAGTGCGTGACTTCGAAATATCGGGTGCGATGGCCCGTTGACCGATGCAGGCACTCCACAAATGTTGCAGCAAGTCTCCACTTTGCACGACCAAAACAAGGAATACCATCAACAGGAAATTGGCATTCTCGAACCCGTCGATTTTCAGAAATAGCAGCGCAGGCACATGCGACAGGCAGAACACCGCGACCATCAGGGCCCACTGGGTTTCAGCGACCCGTGCCAAAAACCGGTTGGTTCGACCTCGGACAACGGACAGCATGGGCAATAACAAAAACGCATAGACAGGCACAAACACAGCAAAGAAGCCGTACCAATCTAAATAAAGCGCAAGATACTGAACCGGCAAAATGACAAAAAAGCTGGCAACAAAGGCCCAGTGATCTGCTTTGTGGCGTGTCGTGAGCGTTAAAAACTCACGCAAAGCGCCCATGGATACAATTGCAAACAAAATTACAACTGCGCCTTTTCCAGTCACAAAGACCGATACCAGTAAGGCCAGCATGATCCACCAGCCCCGCATCCGCGCCTTTAGGTTATCGACAACCGGATTCAGGTCGCCATTCACATCGCGGCGCGCGCTGAGTGCTGTGGTGATAAGACTGACGACGACAAGGATCGCGGTCACCCATCCCAGGGCCTGCCATAGATCAGGGCTCACAGGGTTCATACCGTATTGTCCTGTTGTGGACGCAAACTTAGCATCGCGTCCGAGGCACGATCCAAGAACTGATCGCGGTCCTCTGTCTTACCAAGTTTCAGCGGCTCACCAAAAAAGATCTGACAGATCAAAGGCACGGGGATCACTTCTCCTCGGGGCATCACACCGTTCAAATTGTCGATCCAGACCGGAACCAAATCCACGTCTGGTCGCGCTGTGGCAAGGTGAAAAAGCCCGGTCTTAAAAGGCAGTAAGGGCGCCTCTGTATCGTTGCGGCGCCCTTCGGGAAAAATGATCAGTGACGATCCCGCATCCAAAGCCAATCCCATTTGTTCCACGGGATCATCCCCAAAGCGGTCTTCGGCTTTGCGCTCAATCAACACTGTGTAAAATACGCGGGTGCCAAAGAATTTACGCAGCCCATTTTTCAACCAGTAGTCCGCCGCAGCAACGGGGCGTGTTCGACTTCGCAATTTTGGTGGCAACGCAGCCCATATCAGAACTGTATCTGCATTGGATGTGTGATTGGCAAAATAGACGCGGGGCCGTCGTCCTGGCGGCCTTGTGCGCCAAACAATGCGCGGCGCTGTCAGCAGATGTATAAGCCCGGCAAGGGCCACCCCGACAAGGTGGCCCAGCTGAGTTTCTATCCAATCCCGCACGATTTTACCGTGCGTTTTGAACGGCGCGTTTTGTGCAGACTTTGACGAGGTTTGCGCGGTATGCGGGTGTTGCGTGCAGGTCTGCGATGAGTCCGTTTGCGGGCACGCTGAGCCCGTCCAGTGCGTCGGGTGAGAAGTTGGCGCTAAGCGCCTCTTCGGCGGCGCTCCAGCGGTACACGCCCTCTTCTGAGGCTCCGGTGACCGCGACGCGCACGCCGCTCGCGTATTTGGCCACAAACACACCCACCAACGCAAAGCGCGAGGCGGGTTGCACGAACTTCTCGTAATGCGCCTTTTGCGGCACCGGGAAGGACACGCCGGTGATGATCTCGCCTTCGTTCAGCGCCGTGGCGAACATGCCCTGGAAATAATCATCTGCTGCGATCTCGCGGGCATTGGTCTTGATCAAAGCACCCGATCCCAAAGCGGCCGCCGGATAACAAGCCGCCGGATCGTTGTTGGCCAAAGATCCCCCAATGGTGCCCCGGTTGCGCACAGCCGGATCGCCAATATGGGAGGCCAGTTCTGCCAGGGCCGGATAGGCGCCAGCTTCGGCAGCCACTTGCCCGTGGGTTGTGGCCCCACCTATATCCAGTTGATCGTCGCGCACGCCGACCCCGACCAGATCCGCAATTC
>CALHST010000076.1 GCA_938038825.1 uncultured Paracoccaceae bacterium
GCTGTGGGGCAGCTTCAAGGTCGAACTTGATTTCTTCTCGATCACGGATTGGACAAATGCCATAACGGGACCTCGGACCGAAGCGACACATGGCTCCCCTTTTACGGGTGCAGGCTATGAGGGCGCGTGGATCCAAGAGGAGTTCTGGCGCAATGTTATCAACACGTCGATCATTTGCCTTTTTGTGGTTTCTACCTCGCTGACAATTGGAACGTTGGGCGGCTATGCGCTGTCCCGCTCGGGCTTCAAGTATGTGTTCTGGTTGCTGATGATTGCGCTGATCTTCCGCGCTTTGCCGCAAATTACACTGGTATCCGGATACTTGCCCGTATTCTTTCAGTGGAACATGTGGGGCTTCTTACCAACGGCCATCATCGTACTCGTCGCCATCAACCAACCCTTCACACTCTGGATGCTGCACTCCTTTTTTGAAAGCATTCCAAAGGAACTCGACGAAAGCGCCAAAGTTGACGGCTGCACCCAATTCCAGGCCTTCCGCCGAGTGATCATCCCTGTGATGTGGCCGGGCGTCGTCACGACTGGGCTCTTCTCATTCCTCTTGGCCTATAACGACTTCATCGTGACCACGATGGTACTGCAAGAAAGCAACCGCACCATGGTGCCCGCCATCGCCGCTTTCCTTGGCACGACTCAAACTGAAGGCAATGTGATGTTCGCCGTTGCCGCGGTGGTCTCCGCCACAGCGCCACTCTTCATCCTTGTCATGTTCTTCCAACGCCAAATCGTTTCGGGCCTGACCGCCGGTGCCGTAAAGGGATGAGCATGCCCAAAATCAACCAACCCCCATCTTCATTGTTCCCAAAATACTCAACCTGAAAGGCCAGCCATGAAAGGTTCCCGTCCCGAACAAGCCGTGCTGTCCAAAGACACGGATATGTCCAAAACCGAAGATACACGCGCCGTGATCGAAGGCATGGTGGATGGCTTAAACGACCACCGTATCGCAGATATCGGCGAGTTCTTCAGCGAAGGCTTCCGCTGGATGGGCAATACCGGCTGTGGCACGAAAACCGGCCTGAAAGAATTCCAAGACAATTGGCAAAAACCCTTCCAGGCGGCCTTTTCCGACAAAGTCTGCGTGGACGAAGCACGCCTTTACATGGGCGAATGGGCCGCCGCCTTTGGTCGGCAAGAGGCCACCCATTCCGGCACCTTTATGGGCGTCGAGCCGACAGGCAAGCGTATCAACATTCGCTACATGGATTTCTGGAAAGTCGACGACGGAAAGATCGTCGACAACTACGTGATGGTCGATTTCCCGCATGTGCTCGCGCCATTGGGTGTGGATGTGTTCAACGGGGAAGGCTGGGAAGCCTTTGATCGCGGCGAAAGGGAGGCTCCTGCACCGGTATGAGAGACATCGGCTGGGATCACTCGAGCCAAGGCTGGCTGTCCGCGATGGGCGAGACGGGGGACGCCACGCGTTGGGCCGTGCTGGACGCGCCGATGCGCGCAGCACTTCCCGCGTCCGGCCGCGCCTTGGACATTGGCTGTGGCGAAGGGCGGTTCTGCCGGATGATGCAAGACCAGGGCCTGCAAACTATCGGTTTGGATGTGACAGACAGCTTGTTGGAGCGCGCGCAAGAGCTGGACCCAAAAGGCATTTACCAAAAAGGCTCTGCCGAAACGCTTCCTTTTGACGATACCAGCTTCGATGTGGCTGTGTTTTACCTAAGCCTGATCGACATTCCCGATTTCCGCAGCGCGATCTCTGAGGCCGCGCGTGTGTTGCGCCCCGGTGGGCGCATTCTGGTGGGCAATTTGCATGCCCATGTCACAGCGCGTCCCCGAAACTGGAAGGGTGAGGGCAGCCATTGGGTGCATGACACGGACGGTTCTGCGCTCTATCTCGCAGCCGACGATATGATGGTCGAGCGCAGCTATGTCGCCGCCTGGGGCGACATTCGGATCGAAAATTACCACCGTCCCTTATCCGCCTATATGGGCGCCTTTCTGGAAGCAGGCCTGATCCTGCACCGGTTCGAGGACCCGCCCTGCATCGCGCCAGACTCAGAGCTGGTCGCAAGATATCAACGCATGCCTTGGGCCTTTTTCATGGCTTGGGACAAACCGGAGACACCCCGATGACGATCACCTATCTGAAAACCGCCAAATCTGAAGCCGAACGGCGCGAGGATGATGCCAAGACGCGGGCGGTTGTGGAAACCACATTGGCGGATATCGAGGCGCGCGGCGACGCGGCGGTCAAGGATTTGTCGCAGAAGTTCGACGGGTACGCGCCCGAGAGTTTCCGTCTGAGCGCGTCGGAAATCGAGGCGGCGATGTCCAAAGTCTCGACCCGGGACATGGACGACATCCGCTATGCCCAAAAGCAGATCCGCACGTTTGCTGAGGCACAACGCGCGTCGATGACGGATATCGAAGTAGAAACGCAGCCCGGCGTGATCTTGGGCCATCGCAACATCCCGGTGCAATCTGTGGGGTGTTATGTGCCGGGCGGCAAGTTCCCCATGGTCGCGTCGGCGCATATGTCCGTTTTGACCGCGTCGGTGGCAGGGGTGCCGCGCATCGTAGCCTCTGCTCCGCCGGTCAACGGCGCGCCGCACCCGGCGATTGTTGCGGCCATGCATATGGGTGGCGCGCATGAGATCCTGTGTCTTGGTGGAATCCAAGCTGTGGGCGCCATGGCGATTGGGACAGAAACGATTGATCCTGTGCACATGCTGGTCGGGCCGGGTAACGCGTTTGTGGCCGAGGCCAAGCGTCAGCTTTTCGGGCGGGTCGGGATTGATCTGTTTGCAGGGCCC
>CALHST010000077.1 GCA_938038825.1 uncultured Paracoccaceae bacterium
CAAGCACAGTGCCACGACAATTGGTATTCGCCCCGAGCATCTGAGCTTGTCCAAAGAACAGGGCGAATGGGTTGGCACCGTTGGTGTGTCAGAGCATTTGGGTTCCGACACGTTCCTGCATGTCGCGGTTGACGGTTTTGCGGAAGCCATCACAGTGCGGATTACCGGGGACATTAACGTGTCTTACGGCGAGACCGTCTATCTGACACCTCAGGCTGACCTGATCCATAAATTCGATGCGCAAGGGCTGCGGATGTCATGAAACGTCTGGACGGCAAAGTGGCTTTGGTCACAGGAGGCGCACGTGGAATTGGGCGCGCCATCTGTGAAGCGTACGCGCAAGCGGGCGCCAAAGTCGCTGTGGCCGATCTTTTGGAAGAGGATGCGCAAGACACCGCAGATGCAATTGGGGGTCTTGCGGTCACTATGGACGTGACAGATGTGACGTCGATCAAAGCCGGTGTTGCCAAGGTCGAAGAACATTTCGGTGGGGTTGATGTTCTGGTGAACAATGCGGGCATCTTCAACATGGCCTCAATCGACAAGATCACCCCCGAAGATTATCGCCGCCAATACGACGTCAATGTGGGTGGCACGATTTTTGCCTGTCAGGCGGTTGTTCCGTCCATGAAGAAACGCGGTGGCGGTGCCATCGTGAATTTCGCCAGTCAGGCAGGACGGCGTGGGGAACCCAATATCGCGGTTTACTGTTCCACCAAAGCGGCGGTGATTTCGATCACGCAATCGCTGGCGTTGGAACTGGCAGATGACAACATTCGGGTCAATGCGATTGCACCCGGCGTTATCGACACCCCCATGTGGGACGTGGTTGATGCCCAATTTGCTGAATACGAAAACAAGCCGCTGGGACAGAAGAAACGCGAAGTTGGCGATGCTGTTCCTTTGGGGCGTATGGGCGATCCACGCGATGTTGCGGATCCATGCGTCTTTCTTGCCTCGGACGAGGCCCGCTACATCACCGCCCAAACGTTGAACGTTGATGGCGGCAACTGGATGAGCTGATGCTGATGACCTTACCCAATCTGTCCAACGCAATCCTGAAAGACCTGCCCCGCAATGTGCAGGGTCCGACCTATGATCGCAGCAAGATCACACCGGGTATTGTGCATATTGGGTTAGGCAATTTCCATCGCGCGCATCAGTCATGGTACTTGCACCGTCTTATGCAGGCCGGAGACGCGATGGATTGGGGCATCATCGGCGCGGGCGTACGTGCAGGTGATGCAGCTCAAAGAGCGCGTCTTGAAGCGCAAGATTATCTGACAACCTTGATTGAATTGGATCCAAAAGGGCGATCTGCAGAGATTGTCGGTTCGATGATCGGGTTTGTTCCGGTGGAAGACAACAATGCGGCGTTAATACAGCAGATGGCAGATCCTGCGATCCGCATTGTGGCGCTGACAGTGACCGAGGGCGGTTACTACATTGATCCGGTCACGCAAGCATTTGACGCTGCCCACCCTGACATCATGCATGATGCGGCACACCCTGACGTGCCACGCACGGCCTTTGGTGCAATGATCGCTGCGCTGAAATTGCGCCGCGCGGCAGGTACGGGGCCGTTTACAGGTCAAAGCTGTGACAACCTGCAAGGCAACGGAGAAATCCTGCGCCAGACTTTGGTTTCTTTGGCGCGGCTGTCTGATCCGGACCTGGCGCAATGGATTGACGATACCTGCACCTTCCCTAATTCGATGGTTGATTGCATCGTCCCGGCGACAGGGCCGAAGGAATTGGAGCTGGTTCAGAGTTTTGGGCTTCACGACGCGGCCCCGGTCACCCATGAGAATTATCGCCAATGGGTGATTGAAGACGCCTTTTGTGCGGGCAGGCCACGCTGGGAAAACGTTGGTGCCACGATAACAGCCGATGTGCATACCTATGAGGCCATGAAAATCCGTATCTTGAACGGCGGTCACCAATTGATCGCAGATGCGGGTGAGGTTCTTTCGGTTGAATTCATCTCTGGCTGTATGGAGCACCCCCTTATCGGCGCGTTCTTTCGCAAAGTGGCGCGGGACGAAATTGCGCTGCAGGTGCAGGCCGTTCCCGGCATGGTACCCAGCGCCTATGTCGATCTGATTGACGAGAGGTTTTCGAACCCGGAAATCATCGACACGGTACGACGTGTGGCGTTTGATGGATCTTCGCGCCAAACTGGGTTCATATTGCCAACGTTGCGGGATGCGCTCGACAAAGGCGATCCCGCGGACGGGCTTATACTATCGCAAGCGATTTGGGCACGGATGTGCGCCGGGATACGCGAAGATGGCTCGGTCATAGAACCGAATGATCCGATTTGGGACGCGCTGACCGTTGCGGGCCGCGCGGCAAAGTCTGATCCAAAAGCGTGGCTGAACCAACGTGCGTTGTACGGTGATCTTGCTGACAACACGGTGTTTCAGGAACGCTTCGAAGTTTGGCTGAACATGATTTGGTCAGATGGTTTAAACGCGACACTGGAATTCTATTTGTCCGCCTAACGCTGCACGTTCAATGTACGGATCGCTTGGTCAAGTCACCCCGTGTCAGGATTTCTGCAACCACGTCCAGTTTTTATTCGCATCGCGAATGTAGCGCGGGATGTTACGGGTCCAGATCTTATCAACTGACTTGTCGATATTAAGGTAAAGCTGGCCGTCTATAATGTGCCAGACGTAAGGATCCCCATCCACTTTGGCCTCGACCGCTGTGCCATATGCGCAGAAGCCGCCATAAGCGGGCAGATAGGCGTCGGGATTTTCAAGGAACAGGTTTCTGTTGTCTTCGGAACTGAACCAATAGGTCCCGCCCTTGTGCTGAACCGCCAATTCCTTGTTGCCGCGAATTGGGCTGCCATTTGTGAAATAAGACACGGGATCAACGCCACGTATCGCCAGACCTGATCGTGACAAGTTCAGTTCGGGGATGTTTTGGGCAAA